>JBAVUB010000113.1:0-2212 GCA_049696575.1 Acidobacteriaceae bacterium
GCCCAGCCCTCTCGCGCGTCCGATTCCAAACCGTCAGCGGATAGCCCGCAGCGAGCAGCCGCGCCGCCATGCCCGACCCCATCAACCCCAACCCAAGAAACCCAATCTTCGTCGGCATCCTTTACTCCGTTACCCCAGCGATCGAACCACCACCGGACTCTCTGCCCGCGCCTCCACGGCCACTGGATTCCGCAGCGCCCGCCCAAACCCCGCGAAGCTCACTTCCATCACATCGCCGTCCCGCAGCCGCACCCCATCGCCAAAGCTCAGCGAATGCGCCCCAAGAAAATGGATGTGTACATCCCCCGGCCTGCGATGCAGCTCGAACTTGAAATGGTGGTGCTCCAGATTCCCCAGGCTGTGGCACATCTCCCGCTCTCCCGTTGCAATCTCGCGCGACCAAAGCACCTCCCCCCCGCGTACAATCCCCACTCGCCCCGGAACCGAGTCGAACGCCGCACCGACCGTCAGTTCCGGACCCAGCGAACAAGCCCGCAGCTTCGATCCCGCAAGGTTCAAATAATTCCTCTTCTCAAACAGATGATCCGCAAACTCATTCCCTGGCGCCATCCCCACGCGATACGGCTGCCCGTCGCGACCGACGATGTACACCGCCGCCATCTCCGCCTCTTCCCCGCCGTCTTCCCCGTACCCAGGAATCGGCACCGCCTCGCCGTGCGCCCGCACCGCCGTCCCGTTGCCTTTGTAGAACCACTCCGGTGCAACGCCAATCGCCCCCGCCGCCGGCCGTCCACCCTCCACGCCCCAGCGAAACATCTTCATGCTGTCGGTCAATTCCTCTTCGCTGCGCCCGTGCATCGCGTTCCGATCCGCCGCGCTGCCCAGATGCGTCAACCCCGTTCCCGAAACCACGCACCGCGCCGGTTCCTCCGGATGATCGATCGCCGGCAGCAATCGCCACACTGCCCTGCCATCGTAAATCGCGTCGTAATCGAGTACTTCATCGCCGCGATTCGCATCCACCAGCGCAGGCAAAAGCTCTCCGCGCTCCACAGCCGCCAGCGCCAGCGCGTACACCGACTCAAATCCACGCAGCAGCCGCAGCGAAGGCTCCTCCACCACCGCCACTGCCCGCCGTTCTCCCGACCTCAACTGCACCAGCCGCATCACTCGTCTCTCACGAAATAATCCTGAATTGCCCCAGCCGCTCCTCATTAATCGTCAGACCCAGCCCCGGCACATCATCGCTCAGCTCGATAAACCCATCCACCGGCGTCGGCTCGCCGTCGAAGATGTACCAGAACAGCTCGTTGCCCACCTCTACATCCACCGGCGGAAAGAACTCCGCCATCGGACAATTCAGGCTCGCCATCACCACATGGAAGTTGTGCATCTGTCCCGCATGCGGCACTACCGGAATCGAAAACGCCTCTGCCAGCGCACAAATTTTCCGCGCCTGGCTGATCCCGCCCACGCGATTCGTGTCGAACTGGATGTAATCGAGCGCATGCACCTCCAGCAAATCGCGAAACCCATACACCGTGAACTCATGCTCCCCGCCCGCGATCGGCACCCTCCCATATGAACGCAGTTCCGCATACCCGCGCACATCGTCGGGAATCACCGGCTCCTCCAGCCACCGCAGATGGAACGGCTCCAGCAGCGGCAGCATTCGCTTCGCATAATCCAGCGTCCACCCCATGTACGCGTCCGCCATCACATCGATCTCGTCCCCCACCGCCTCCCGCACCGCGCGCACCAGCTCCACGTTGCGCTGCATCCCCGCCGCTCCATCCGTCGGACCCCACCCGAACCGCAGCTTCATCGCCTTGTACCCATCGGCCTTGTAGCGCTGCGCTTCTGCCGCCACGTTTTCCAGTCCCGTGCTGTACAACCGGCTCGCATACACCGGAATCCGCGCCTTGGTCCGTCCGCCCAGCAGCCGAAACACCGGCTGCTTCGCCGCCTTCCCCAGCAAATCCCACAGCGCAATATCGACCGCGCTGATCGCCGTCATCCCCACGCCCTTGCGCCCAAACGCCATCGTGTTGCGATACATGTGCTGCCACAAAAATTCGATGTCCCACGGATTCTGCCCCACCAGCAGGGGCTTCAAATACTGATCGATCAGCGCCTTCGTCACCAGCGGCGCGAGCGCAGCGTTGCCGATCCCAACCGTCCCATCGTCAGCTTCCACCTCCACGATTAGCCATCCATGAAACGTAAACGTCTTCATCGACGACTGCCCCAG
>JBAVUB010000114.1:0-6776 GCA_049696575.1 Acidobacteriaceae bacterium
GGTTGCTCAATGCCAACCTGCTGAGTTCCAACGCGCGGATCGTTATCGCCGGCGCGGAGCCTGCCCGCGGGGGCGTACCCATGTTCAAGTACACCGACCTGCCAGAATTCGCGGCCAAATACCACCAAGGCAACCGAACCGCCGCTGTGGAAGCCCTGCTCCGCAACGGGCCAAACGTGAAATATGTGCCTAACAACACGTATGCCGACGCGAAGCTCATCATCGCTTGGTGGACCGCGGCACTGGCGCGCCGGTTGCCCTCCGGCATGGCCGTGTACGCTGTCTCGCCCGGTGGGGCGACCGCCACGAAGGTGGTGCGAAGCGCTGGCCCGTTGTTGAAGTATGTGTTTATCCCAATCGTGAACCTCATTCCCGGCATGAATCAGACGCCGGAGACCGCGGCCCGTCGCTACATCCAGGCGTCGGAGTTCGGAACCGACGTCTCAGGGCAATTCTTCGCCTCGGCCAAAGGGAAGTTCTCAGGCCCAATCGAGGTGCAGCGCCAGCCACACCTCTACGATCGCGCCAGCCAGGAAGCCGCGTGGCAGGCCGTCGTCAAGGTCTCCGGCGTGGACTTGTCTTAACCAGCATCCTTGATCACGGTGCCCTGGAGGAGCGCTGATCGGCGCTCCACTTGATGCAAAACAACATGGCTACATCCCTAACTTTGGAATCAGGACGACAGAACGAAGATCAACCAAGGAGATACACATGAAACGGTACGAAGATAAAAAGGTGGTAATCATCGGCGGCACGAGCGGCATGGGGCTGGCTACGGCGAAGATGCTCCTTGATGGAGGCGCGCGCGTTCTGGTAACGGGTCGCTCAAAGGAAGGCCTGGAATCGGCGCAGAAAGAGCTTGGGAATGAGGCCATCGTGGTTTCGAGCGACGCGCGGTCGTTGGCGGACCTCGACGCACTCGCCTCGCGAGCGAAGGCCCGGTTCGACACACTCGACCTGCTGTTCGTCAACGCCGGGTTCAGCACCCGAGCGCCTCTTGAAAGCATCACCGAGGCCATCTACGACGAGATGTTCAACCTAAACGCCAAGGGACCGCTTTTCGCGGTGCAGAAGTTCGCACCGCTAATAAACCGGGGAGGCTCTGTCGTCCTCACGACCTCAATCGCCAACGTCAAGGGGATGGCTGGCAATGCCACATACGGAGCCGCGAAGGCCGCGCTACGATCATTCGCTCGGACGCTGGCTGCTGAGTTAATTCCTCACGAGATTCGCGTCAACGCGGTGACGCCCGGTCCCATTGACACGCCGATCGTCGAAAAAGCGTTTCCCGCTGACGCAGTCGCTCAGATTAGAGAAAAGATGATTGGCATGGTCCCGATGAAGCGCTGGGGCACGTCGGAGGAAATCGCGAAGGCCGTCCTCTTCCTTGCGTTCGATGCGACCTTCACGACCGGCGCCGAACTTCCGATCGACGGAGGATGGTCTCAACTCTAAGGTGTAGACCTCGCTTGATGGGCTGACCGATGAGTATCGGCGCGGAGTTGCAGGCCGGTAAAAGGAGGACTAGGAAGATGCAACTTAGTAGTGAGCTGTTTGGTGGCTTCTTATCTCGCAGCGAACGTGTACGCGATTGTGAAGGTACGAGTGTTTGAGTTGGCCCCGTTCGCGCAAGCATTTCATACTCTACGGCGTTCCCTTCATATTGAAGGGCTCTGTCATCCTGTTGGGATGTAGTCTCATGGAAATCATGCACCGATTCGTTGAATGGGCTGCCTAAATGTCCATTGAGATGACTTATTTTGCGGACAAAGCTCCGAACAAGTTAGCTGAGAACCGGAGTGCATTGTCAACTCCGGATACGAGCAGCGTGGCCAGGTGTTCTCGACTGACCACTTCAGGCCAATGCGCTCATTGACGCGTTTTTGGCGTGAAGTCGGCGATCCCGAAGTTTGGAACCCTGAGCTGCGACCTGTCGGTCTCGCCATCGCGATCTGCGAAAATCGCGTAACGTTACCCTTTCCTCAAAAACTGTCAATCCTTACGTCAGCCAAATCGGTACGCATCAGGCGGCGCGCGGCCAGGCCATCGACAGTCTTCCAGCTGAACCAGAAGGCCGGCAACAGCAAAATCACGGCCACAGCTAAACGCAAATCGAACCAACGCGCAGGCTGGCTCGGCGTCGGATCCACGGGTGGTTCCACGGTATCCATGATGGTGATAACCAGTATAAAAGTGGCCCGAGCCGCGAAGAATTCAATCGCGAAGAGTCGTTCGGCGCGGTTCCCGGGCCGCGCGCAGCGCACCGCCTTCTTCAAACCGTCTACGAACCGTGAAGGGGCACGACTTTCAGTCGTGCCGAAAAGCCCGCAAGTAATAGTGGGCTTTAGCCCCTGCGGCCGCTTTGAAGGGCCACAGTTTTACAGCCTGCGGAAAAACGAGGTTTGTGTCAGGGCACGACTTCAGTCGTGCCGAAAATGCCTAAAAAGGAAAGGGCTTTAGCCCCTGAGCACCACCCCGCCGTGAAACTTCCCGATCATCGGTCCACCCTGCCACGAAGCCATCCCCCAGGTTGTCATCCCGAACGCTGAGCGTAGCGCAGCGGAGGGATCTGCGGTTGCTGTTGCGTCGCCGTCCCGGAATTTCCATAGTGCCGCCATCCGCTTGAAGCGACGTCAGTCGGCGAAAGGGTGCGACAAGCTGACTTCAGAGCACAAATCCGGGTTCCGTGAGTGACTCGGCGATTTGGCTTCAATCGAGGCAGACCTCTCTCTTCTCTTGACAATCTAGGGGAAGTAAATCTATCTTTGTCATCTGGACCATCAAGAGGAGCGAGATGCGGGCAGCAGATCCGAACACAGAACAGACGACCACATCCGGCGACCTTGTGCAAGGAACACTGGAAATGCTCATTCTGAAGACTCTGGCGCTCGAACCGATGCATGGGTATGGAGTTGCGTTGCGGATTGAGCAGATCAGCCGTGGCGTCTTCCGCGTGAATCCGGGATCGCTTCTGCCGGCGTTGAGCCGTATAGAGCGCGCGGGCCGCATTCGGTCGGAATGGCGCACCACAGAAAACAATCGGCGCGCGAAATACTACACCCTGACCGCCAGTGGAGGGCGAACGCTCTCGGCGGAAACCGAGCGGTGGGGCAATCAAGCCGCTGCGATTGCTCGCATTCTCGAAGCCAAATCCGGCACGTGATTTCGTTGCGGAGGTATCATGTATCAACTCAGGAATCTGCTCCAGGGGTTACGGTCTCTCTTTGACAGAGGGCGCACCGATCGCGAAATCGACGAAGAGATCGACGGTTTCCTCGATGCCTCTGTGGAACATAAGCAACGGTTTGGATTGAGTCCGGAGCAGGCGCGGCGCTCCGCTCTAGTTGAACTCGGCAGCCGCAATTCGATTAAGCATCGAGTCTGGTCTTCGCGGTGGGAGTCGGCGGTCGACAGTCTGCTTCAGGACACCCGCGTGAGTCTCCGCGCATTGTGCAAACGGCCGGCTTTCACAGCGGTCGCTTTGCTCTCACTCGCATTGGGAATCGGCGCGAACACTGCTATATTCACGCTCATTCAACAACTGTTGCTGAGTGAGCTGCCGGTGCGCAATCCAGAACAGCTCGTCACCCTCGGAGACGCAACCAACTCAGGAGTTGCGGGTGGAATCGACATAGGCCAATACGGATTCTTTCCCTGGTACATTACGCGATCATTGGAGGCAAATCCCGGGCCGTTCCAAGGGATTGCCGCATTCGGAAGCTTCGCTCCGAAAGTCTCGGTCCGCATTGGTCACGAGTCAGGCTCGACATCCGATTCACCCGCAGAGCTTGCTCGAACCAGCCTTGTGTCCGGTAACTACTTCAGCGTTCTCGGTGCTCACGCACTGATGGGCCGCACCATCACACCGGCCGACGATGCGACTCCCGGCGCCGGCGCAGTAGCCGTGGCAAGCTTTCATTTCTGGCAGCACGTTCTTTCCTCGGATCCTGGAGCTCTCGGGCGGACAATCACCGTCAACGGCACGCCATTTGAGCTGATTGGAGTGATGCCGCCGGGGTTCGAGGGACTGAAGCAGGGACTTGAGCTGGTCGACCTGTGGACGCCAACGACGATGCAGACGGTCGTCCTGCGGCAGCCTTCGATGCTCACGCCTGCATCAAGTCTGTATTTTATGAATATGTTCGCACGCCTCACGCCTGAGGCGGTGGCCGGCGCGGGCGCTCGCGCGCAATCCCAAGGCTGGATCAACCGGCAGGTTCACGCCGCGATTCGCACCAAGGAAGGCACAACGCTTGCTCCCGCACGGCAGCAGGAGATTGACCGTGAGACAGTGCCCCTGATCGACGCACGCCAGGGAGTTTGCTATCTGCAGGGCGTCTATCGGCAATCGCTATTGGTACTCATGGCAGTGGTTGTGCTCGTGCTGATGATCGCGTGCGCCAATCTCGCCAATTTCCTGTTGGCGCGCACGGCGACGCGCCAGCGGGAAATCGCGACGCGGCTGGCGCTTGGATCAAGCCGGGCGCGCATCGCGCGCCAAAGCCTCGTCGAAACCCTCCTGCTCTCGATTGGGGGAGGTCTTCTGGGGCTTGCGATTGCTTTCGCCGCAACGCGCGCTCTGATTGCATTTGTGAGCCAGGGCAGTGCGTGGATTGCTATTAGCCCGCTACCGAATCCCACAGTTTTGGCGTTTACACTCGGCGTTTCCGTCCTCACAGGAATCCTGTTCGGGTTCGCCCCAGCGATGGCCGCAGCCAGGACTGCGGCTCATGATTCGCTGAGTTCCGCATACCGCACCTCTGGCGGCGGCAGAGGCCGTTCGTCGCGTTGGTGGCCGAAATCTCTGGTCGTTGGCCAGGTGACGCTGTCACTTCTACTGCTTGTGGCGGCGGGGCTGTTTCTCCAGACAATGCGCAATCTGCAGCGGCAAGACTATGGCTTTGAGCGCAGGTTCCTGCTCATAGCCCAGTTCGATGCGAAGCTTGCCGGCTACACTCCGGCTGAAACGGCCGATCTCCACCAGCGGCTGCTTGATCGCCTTGCGGCGATTCCTGGGGTTCAATCTGCCGCACTCGCGGAAACGCCGCCCATCAGTTCAGGAGACTGGCGTTCCAATATCTCGATTACCGGCTATTCGCCCGCACCCAAAGAGAACATGAACTCGTTGCTGAATCGCGTATCCGGCGGCTACTTTGAGACGGCAGGCATCTCGATCGTTGCGGGCCGTCCCCTCGCGCCCTCAGATACGGCGAGCGGGCTCAAGGTCGCGGTGGTGAACCAAACCCTGGCTCGCCACTTCTTCCCCAGGGGCAACGCGATCGGGCACACGCTCTCCATTGACATGGATTCGGTGCTGGGGCCGTGGCAGATTGTAGGCATCGCCCGGGACACAAGATCAGGTAGCCCACGCGATCAGAACCAAGAGATGATGGTATACATTCCGCTGGCTCAGATCGAGCCCTTTGCTCCGGTTGCTGCGGGTGCAGACCCGACGTCTGGTGAGCAGAATGCTCGTGAACCGAACCAGGATCGCTTCGTTCGATTCATCTTGTTGCACACCAGCGGCGATCCCTCCGCCAGGATCGCAGACCTCCGCGCCACTGTGAGGTCCGTCGATCCGAACCTGCCCTTGCTGAGCGTCAGCACGATTGGCGAGGAAGTCTCGCGGATGATGGGTAACGACGAGCTGAGCTCTTCGCTGACAGCCATCTTCGCCCTCCTGGCACTTGTTCTTGCGGCCATTGGACTGTATGGCGTGATGAGTTACAACGTTGCTCAGCGGACTAACGAGATTGGGGTTAGGCTTGCGCTGGGCGCACAAAGACAGAACGTCCTTTGGAGCATTCTTCGCGAGGCGTTGCTGCTATTGTCGGCCGGGGTGGCGCTGGGGCTGCCGCTCAGCCTGGTGGCCACCAGGCTTGTCCGCGAACAGCTTTTCGGCCTGAAGGCGGACGATCCGTTGACCTACGCCGCCGCTCTCGTCGTGGTCAGCAGTGTGGTCATTGTCTCCGCGTGGCTGCCCGCGCGCCGCGCGGCAGCAATCAATCCGGTGGAAGCGCTTCGATACGAATAATATTCGGTGCGCAACAATGGGTTGAACCTCCCGATCAGGAGATCGGGACGCTTCCAGCAGTAAATTGTTCGTCAACAACACAATGGCGACGTGTTGGTAGGGTGATGACGACAGGGCAAATCACTCATTGAGAATTGATTGCGAGGGGAACGCAGCGAACAAGTATCGATAAAACGGGCTTGCGTGTCGTAATGTCCGCCCGCTCGGTTAACCCGCACTCTCACCCGCGTACCCTTCGCTTGGCACCCTCATGACCTTCGTACCGCGCCCCCTTCCGATTTCCCTTGCAACTACCCGCAAAACTTTCTAACCTAAGGACAAGGAAAGCTCTGTCCGCCCGGTGATGCAGCCGGCCCGAACAGAGCTTTTCTCTTTGCCTCTTTGCCGCAAAGCCTTGCCCGGAGCGAGTTCGCCTGGGGCGGACGAGTCGAACGGGTCCCAGACCGTGCGCCGAGGATTCCGGGAGCGGATGATCGACGAGGGGTCCCGCCCGGGAGGGGGCTAGCCACCCGCGACCGGCCACCAGCTACAGGCTACCGGCTACAGGCTACAGGCTACCGGCTACCGGCTCCCGGGGGTAATACCCGGCGCACGGTACCTAATCGAGCCAGAAGAATGAGTGACTTGCCAGACACTCCCTGGGGGGTGGGGGTTTGGGGGTCCGCCGGGGGGAGGGGCCAGTCACTCGCTACCAGCCACCAGCTCTTGGCTGCTGGCCGCTGGCTGCTGGCCGCTCCCGAAG
>JBAVUB010000115.1:0-3516 GCA_049696575.1 Acidobacteriaceae bacterium
TCCGGGGCTGTCGCCGGAGGTTGAGTTCCTGTACCAGCTGGAGGTGAAATTCGCCGCCGACACGGCCAGGGGCGGGGGAGCAGCCTTCAGCGCGTGGTTCGCGCCAGACGCCGTGACCCTGGGCAACGGCAAAGCGCCGGTGGTGGGGCACGATGCCATTGCGGCGGCAGCGACCTGGTCTCCGGACGCCTACCAGCTAACCTGGACGCCGGAAGGCGCGCGGATGGGTCCCGCGGGGGACATGGGCTTTACGTGGGGGCACTACCAGGGGGTCTCGAAGGACGCCCAGGGCAACGTGGTGAAAACCACGGGCCGGTACATGACGGTGTGGAAAAAGCAGCCGGACGGGTCCTGGAAGGTGGTCCTGGACGCCAGCAACGACGGTCCCGCGGAGGATTGTTGCAAGGTGAAATGACGATTTTCAGGCCAGAAGATTACGGTTATGTTACCTTAGTGCCTGAAACCAGCGTGTCGTCTCGTTACTACCGGAAAGTACCGCAAGCGATACGTATAAAAGGACTTGGCATCACCCAAACGGGGAAGAGCGGGCCAGAAAATACTTTGGGACAATGCTCTTGACGCTCCGGCGTCTGGACGACGACTGCATTCTTGCCTTGGCAAAAAGTTATGCCTGACGACAGCAGTCCCGGGCTCGCCGGAGTCTGCGGAGAGGGATGAGCTACCTGGCCACCAGCGCGCAGTGGAGCGAAGCCGAACGGCTGAAGTCACTGCTCGAATACGACATTCTCGATACGCCGGCGGACCCGGCGTTTGACGAGATTGTTCGTGTCGCGGCCCAGGCGACGGGCGCGCCATTCGCGTACCTCGGCTTCCTCGACGCGAATCGTTTGTGGTTCAAGTCGCGGTTTGGTTTCCAGGGGACGGAGATTCCGCGCCTCGCGACGGCGGATCAGTACACCATCCTCGAACCCGAGCCTCTGCTGATTGCGGATGCGGCGATGGAGCCGCGCTTTCCGGTGCGCGGCATCCCGCTCACCCGGACGGTGCATTGCCGCTCGTATCTGGCTGCACCGCTGGTGGGTATGGAAGGCAGCATCGGCACGCTCGCCGTGCTTTCGCCCAAGCCGAATCAGTTTACGGAGCAACATGCGTCGATCCTCGGCGTACTGGCGCGCCAGGTGATGATGCGGCTGGAGTATTCGGTTCACTCGAAGGGTCAGGATCACTCGCTGCGGAGCCGGCAACGGATCGAGCGGGCGCTGACCGTAGAGCGAAACTTTGTCTCAGCCGTGCTCGACACGATGAGTGCGCTGGTCCTGGTCGTGGACACGGCGGGACGCATTGTGCGCTTCAATCGCGCCTGCGAAGAGATTTCGGGCTACACGTTTGCCGAGCTGGCCGGGCGCTCGTTTCCGCAGGAGCTGTTCCTGACCGAAGAGCGGTCACAGGCGTTCGATCTGATCGAGCAGTCGCGGAGCGGCGCACGGCGGGATCCCACGGAATTGCACTGGCTTTCGCGCGACGGGCGGCGGCGGCGCATCGCGTGGAACACGACCACGCTGACCGATGGGCTCGGCGACATCAACTTCATCATCATGACCGGCGTCGACGTCACCGACCAGCGCGAGGCCACCGCGGCCTTGTATGCCAGCGAGGCGCGCTACCGGCAACTGGTGGAAAGCTCGCTGGGCATGGTGTGCACACATGATCTGGAAGGGAAGATTCTTTCGATCAACACCAATGCGGCGGAGAGCCTGGGGTATCGCTCCGAGGAGATGGTGGGCAAGCTGCTGATCGATTTTGTGCCGGACGATCAGAAGGAGACTTTCCGGAATTATCTCCAGAGCATCGCGCGGACGGGTGAGGAGCAGGGCATGCTGAGCCTGCGCCACCGCAACGGCGAGGTGCGATTCATAGCATGGCGCAACCGGCTGCTGGAACTGCCGGAGACGCCGCCCTTCGTGCTGGGCCACGGCATCGACGTAACCGAGAAAACCGACGCCGAAAACAAGCTGCATGCGGTGATGCGGCAGCGGGAGTCGATTCTCGAATCGGTGGGAGACGGCATCTACGGCGTCGACATGCAGGGGAAGATCATCTTCGTGAACGACGTGGGCGCGCGGATGATGGGCTACACGCAGGAAGAGATGGAGGGCCAGGAGCTGCTGCAGATGCTGGGCCACGCACGCGCGGATGGTTCGGTGTTCCGCATCGAGGACAGCCCCATCTATGCGGCGAGCCGTTCGAGCGCGCCGATTCGTGCTAGGGACGAGGTTTTCCGGCATAAGGACGGGCATCCGGTTCCGGTGGAATACGTGGCCTGCCCGATGCTTTCCAACGGTCGCGTGACGGGCGTGGTGGTGGCGTTCCAGGACGTGACGGAGCGGCGGCGTCTGGACCGGATGAAGGACGAATTTATTTCGACGGTGAGCCACGAACTGCGCACGCCGCTGACGGCTCTGCGCGCTGCGCTGGGACTGATCGCGGGCGGGGCGCTGGAAAAGCGGCCGGAAAAGCGCGCGCAGATGATGGACGTGGCGATCGGCAACTGCGACCGCCTGGTGCGCCTGGTGAACGACATTCTGGATTTCGAGCGCATGGGCGCGGGACGGCTGCCGATGCGATTCCAGGAAGTGGAAGCCAAGGATCTGCTGCGGAGAGCGACGGATTTGCAGCATCCGAACGCGCAGAAGGCGGGCATTGGGTTCCTGATCGACGCGGGACCGCTGACGCTGTGGGTGGATGAGGACCGCATCCTGCAGACGCTGGGCAACCTGATCAGCAACGCGATCAAGTTTTCGCCGGCGGGCAGCGAGATCACGCTGCGAGCGCGGACGCAGAGCGCAACCGAGGCGATTATTTCGGTGTCGGACCGGGGCCGCGGGGTTCCTCCGGAAAAGATCGAGATTATCTTCGAGCGGTTCCAGCAGGTGGATGCGTCGGATTCGCGCGACATGGGCGGAACCGGGCTGGGGCTGGCCATCTGCCGCAATATTGTGCGGCAACACGGTGGACGCATCTGGGCGGAAAGCATCGTGGGCCGGGGAAGCACGTTCTACTTCACGGTGCCACGGACCTCCGCGCGCCAGGAGCAAAGCGAGCCTACGGCTCAGGCTTCGAGTCAGTCTCCGGTTGGGACGCGGCTGCTGTAGCGGGCCGAATGGGTGTGGCCACCGCACGCGGTCCCACGGCGGGCTGCGGCGTCATCTGATGCATGGTGACAATCAGCGCAACGGCGGGAGCCGATCCAGCGCATCGGTAGGCGTGGGGCGTGGCTGCGTCAAAGTAGACGCTGTCGCCGGCTTCGAGCGCGTGGGTGCGGTCGCCGTGGCGAATCTCCAGTTCTCCCTGGAGAAGGTAGAGGAACTCGTAGCCGGGGTGAACGTGCGGCCGGACTTCGGCGCCTTTTCTGCCGGGCACAAACTCAGCGAAGTAGGGGTCGAGCTGACGGTCGGGCACCATGTAAGCCAGACTCTCGAAGTAATAGGTCGGATCTTCGACGCCGGACTGCGGCAGGCGCACGCGCTCAGAGCGGCGATGCACGCGGAAGAGGGG
>JBAVUB010000116.1:0-24482 GCA_049696575.1 Acidobacteriaceae bacterium
CCTGATACAAAGGCGGCCGGTGAAGACTGTGCATTCCCACATCTGCCAAAACCGGGCAGATGTGGGGCACCCATTGGGTCGTGGCCTGATACAAAGGCGGCCGGTGAGGACTGTGCATTCCCACATCTGCCAAAACCGGGCAGATGTGGGGCACCCATTGGGTCGTGGCCTGATACAAAGGCGGATTTCTCCGCAAATCTGGCCCGGTTCCGCGCTACATGAGGATCTCGGTCCTGTGGCGGATGCTGAGGACCGGGGATTTCGCCTGAGCGATGATGCTGTAGACGGTGTCATCGCCGTGGATCGGCCAGAAGGAAACATCGCTGTTCACGCCCAGCACGATCAGGTCGGCGTTGATCTCCGCCGCGACGTTCAGCACCTCTTCGACTACATCGCCGATCTCCACCTGAACGTTCGTCTGCGTCCACAGGGGCGCTTCCTCGGGGATGATGCGCTGCATCTCCGATCGGGTCCATTCCACCACGCGATCGCTGTCCGGCTGGTTCTTCACACTGCGCGCTAACACATGCAGCAGCGTGATGTCCGCGCGGTAGAACTGGGCCATCTCGATGGCCATGCGGGCGCTGTCTTCGTAGCCCGCGCACAGCGACACCGGATGCAGGATTTTGCGCGGGGCCCCAAACGACGAGGCCTGGTGGGCGTGCGGGCCGATGGTGCAGACGGGAACTTCGGCACAGCGCAGAATCTCGTGGGCGACCGAGCCGAGGAGGAATTTTTTCAGATGCAGCCGGCCGTGGGTCCCGGCCATGATGCGGCCTGCCTTTATTTCCCGCGCCAGGGTTGTGATCTGTTCGCGGGGATTGCCCTCGGTCACGATGACGTCGCAGGGGATTCCACTGGCGTGCGCCTGGGCGGCAACGCGCTCCAGGGTCTGCTCTGCTTCCTGCTTCATCTCGGTGACGTCGAGGTAGGGAATCGCGCTGGCATCGAGGGGAATGGCCTGGCCGGGGGGAATGACATGCACCAGGGTGAGAGTGCTGCCGCAGGCGCGTGCCTGCGCTACCGCATGCGGGATCAGATACTCGGCGTCCTCCAGATCCGTTGCTACCAGGATTTTCTCCGGAACCACAAAACTGCGGCTGATGGAAGCAGCCTCGTCGAGGGTTTTCATATCGAAAAACCTCCTGCCGGAGAGTGTCCCGCCACTCTATAGGTGTGGCTGTGACTGTGGGCACAAGCGGCTGTGACGGCCATCACCCGCGAATGGCAGTCCTTTGATGCCTAATGATTGGAGCCGGAGAGCAACGAGAAATCCCAGTCCGGTGATGGCAGTCACATACAAGCGTTTTTCTTCGCAGTTACGGTCTGTCTGCAATACCCCAGGTCCCGAAATGCAGGCAGGAGGGCCGGAATGGCCATAGAAGAATCGGTTCTGGAGACATGTAAACGGCGCGGCATCTCGCGCAGACGCTTCATGGAGTTCTGCGGCACCATGGCCGCGACTCTGGCGCTGCCGAAAGGGTACGCGCAGACCATCGCCACCGCGTTAACGCAGAAACGCAAGCCCGTGCTGGTGTGGCTGGAATTTCAGGATTGCGCGGGCAACACCGAATCGATGCTGCGCACCACCCATCCCACCGTCGAGGAAGTCGTGCTCGAAACGCTTTCGTGGGAATACCACGAAACCATCATGGCCGGCTACGGCAAGCATGCCGAAGCAGCCCTGAAGCGCGTGGTCGATGAGGAAAAGGGAAAATACCTGGTCGTCGTGGAAGGGGCGATTCCGACGGCGGACGATGGAATCTACTGCACCATCGGTGGACGCACGGCTCTGGATATCGCGCGCGAAGTTTGCGGCAGCGCGGCAGCGACCATCGCGGTGGGCGCCTGCGCGTGGGATGGCGGCCTGGTAAGGGCGAATCCCAATCCCACCGGCGCGGTTGGCCTGCATGAAGCTGTGCCTGGCATCTCCATCGTGAATCTTCCCGGCTGCCCACACAACTCAGTGAATACGGCCGCTGTGCTGGTGCATTACCTGACCTTTGGCGTGCTGCCCGCGCTCGATGGGGAAGGCCGGCCGCTCTTCGCCTACGGCCAGCTGATCCACGATCAATGCGAGCGTCGCGCGCATTACGACGCCGGGCGGTATGTGCAGATCTGGGGCGACGAAGGCCATCGCAAGGGCTGGTGCCTCTTCAAAATGGGCTGCAAGGGTCCGGAGGCGAACTACAACTGCCCGACGGTGCGCTGGAACGGCGCGACCAGCTGGCCGGTGAAGTCGGGTCACGGCTGCATCGCCTGCGCTTCCTCGCGTTTCTGGGACACGAAATCGCCTTTCTACGAGAGGCTGCCGCATCCGGCCGGGTTTGGCGTGGATGTGACCGCCGGCCAAATCGGCTGGACCGTTGTCGCCGGTGTTGCCGTGGCCACGGCTGCCCACGCGGTGGGACACGTGGTTCGCGATCATTTCCACCCCGGTGATGGAGACGGCCCTCCCCCCGAAGAAGCCAAGGCCGAAAAACAGACGACGGAGGTGCACTGAGATGGCACGCGTTGTCATTGATCCCGTAACCCGCATCGAAGGCCACCTCCGCATTGAGACGGAAGTCAACGGGGGCCGCGTCACGGACGCCTGGAGCTCGGGCACCATGTTCCGCGGTATTGAGCTGATTCTCCGCGGCCGCGATCCGCGCGAAGCCTGGATCTGGGCGCAGCGCATCTGCGGAGTCTGCACCACGGTTCACGCGCTGGCCTCAGTGCGGGCGGTCGAGAACGCACTCGGCATCGATATTCCTGACAACGCCCGGCTGGTCCGCAACATCATCGCGGGCTCGCAGAACGTCCAGGATCACGTTGTTCACTTCTACCATCTTCACGCGCTTGACTGGGTCGATGTGACCCTCGCCTTGAAGGCCGATCCGGCAAAGACTTCGCAGCTTGCGCAGTCGATCTCGGAGTGGCCTAAGTCGAGCGCTACATATTTTAAGGGTGTCCAGGACCGCGTCAAGGCGCTGGTTGCCAGCCGGCAGTTGAGCCTCTTTAGCAGCGGTGACTGGGGACACCCTGCTTACCAACTGCCGCCGGAAGCGAACCTGCTCGCTGTCGCGCATTACATCGAAGCGCTTGATATGCAGCGGGATTTTATTCGCATCCACGCGGTCCTGGGCGGTAAAAATCCACACCTGCAGACGTATCTGGTGGGTGGGATGTCTACCGCAATCGATGGCAACGAGCCGGAAGCGGTGATTAATCCGGAGCGCATCACGCTCTTCAATGAGCTTGCGGCTCGCGCCAAAACCTTTGTGCAGCAGGTCTATGTGCCGGATGTCCTCGCCGTCGCCAGCTTTTATAAGGAGTGGTTCGGCTATGGCGAAGGCCTGGGCAACTTCATGGCCTACGGCGATTTCCCGTCGGGCAGCATTAACGACCCGTCGGATTTCTTCTTCCCGCGCGGCGTGATCCTGGGCCGCGATCTCGCCACGGTGCATCCGGTCGATCCCGGCAAGATCGAGGAATATGTGACGCACTCGTGGTACGAGTACTCGGTCGGCGATCAAGTGGGCCGGCGTCCCGCCGAAGGCGAGACGAATCCGAAATACTCCGGGCCGAAACCGCCGTACCTCGTCCTCGACACCGACCAGAAGTACTCCTGGCTGAAGTCGCCGCGCTACGACGACAAGGCGATGGAAGTGGGTCCGCTGGCGCGCACACTGGTTGCTTATGCTTCCGGCGACGCGCAGGTGAAGAAGTCGGTGGACGCGGTGCTGGCGAAGTTCAACGCACCTCCGACGGTTCTCTTCTCGACTCTCGGCCGCATTGCCGCCCGCGCGATTGAGGCGGATATTGTGGTGGAAAAGCTGCCGGAGTGGATCGCGCAGCTCGACGACAACATGGCGCACGGGGATGTTCGTATCCACAACGGCGACAAATGGGATCCGGAGAGCTGGCCGAAGTCCTGCGCCGGCTTTGGACTCGAAGAAGCGCCGCGCGGCTCGCTGGGCCACTGGGTCGAAATCGAGAACAAGAAGATCGTCAACTACCAGTGCATTGTTCCTTCCACGTGGAACGCCGGACCGCGCGATGCGCATGGCCAGCGAGGCGCCTATGAGGCCGCGCTGCTCAATACGCCGATCGCCGACCCCGAGCGCCCGCTGGAAGTGCTCCGCACCGTTCATTCCTTCGACCCCTGCCTGGCCTGCGCCGTGCACGTGGTCGACGGGAAGGGCCGCAGCTACGGCCGTGAGGCAGAGGCTGTGCCGGATTCGGAAGGAACCACGTCGCTTCCTGCCGATTCCGCGGCTCTGTACAAGGCGGCGGTGCAGGGAGGCCTGTGATGGCCACGCTCGTTCGTCCTGCTCCTCCGAAGAAGCATGTCGCGGCCGGCGAAGAACACCTCGTTCCCGTTTACGTCTGGGAGCTGCCCGTCCGCCTGGCCCACTGGGGCATCGTGGCCGCGGTCACGGTTCTCACCTGGACCGGCCTCTACATGAATCACCCGTTCCTGATCTTCCCTGGCCCGCGCTCCTGGACGATGGGAACGGTGCGGTTCATCCACGAGTTGGCCGGTTTTGAGCTGATCGGCGCGCTGATCGTGCGCTTTTATTGGTTCTTCGCCGGCAATCACTGGGCGCGCTGGCGTCAGTTCCTTCCGCTCACTCGCCGCCGGTGGAACAGCCTCAAGGCGATGGTGCGCTACTACTCCTTCCAGCAGCGCAAGCCCTTCGAGCAGATCGGCCACAACACTCTGGCCGGACTCACCTACATCGTGGTCTATTTCCTCGTCGCGTGCGAGTGCATCACCGGTCTGGTGCTTTTCGCCACCGTGGAAGGCTCGCCGACGCTCCGCTTTTTCGTGGGATGGATTCCGCGGGTCATCGATATCCAGTGGATCCGGATGATCCACTTCCTTTTCATGTTCTTCCTCATGGCTTTCTTCATCCACCACGTTTACAGCGCGGTGCTGGTGGCCATGACGGAGCGGAACGGGGAGATGGAGAGTGTCTTCAGCGGTTACAAGTTCGTGGACGACCAGACCATCGACGAGGAAATGAAGATCGCCAGCCTGGAACCTCGGGAACTCTTCAGCAAGCGCAAAATCCATCGCAACCGGGAATGGGATCGATGAACTCTTCCCGCATCGCTGTCATGGGCCTCGGCAACCTGATGCGCACTGACGATGCCGTCGGCATGCTGGCGATCCAGCAGCTGCGCGCCGATCCGCGTTTCCCGCGGGCTGTTTCACTGATCGAAGGCGGCACGCTGGGCCTCGATCTGCTGCATCCGCTGGATGGAGTCACGCATCTGCTGGCACTCGACGCCATCGATGCGGGCGCGACACCGGGCACGCTTCTGCGCTTCGCCGGCGACGAGATCGCCGATCTGCCGATTTCGAAGAGCGTACACCTGCTGGGATTCTCCGACTTGATCGGCGCCGCCCGGCTGACGGGCAGCGCGCCTGCGGAGATCATCGTGCTTGGCGTTCAGCCGGAGATCATCGGCTGGGGCACCGAGCTCACACCGACGGTGCATGCAGCCCTGGCGCCTCTGATCGAAAGCGCCCTCTTTCAGGTAAGCGAGTGGGTGCGGGACATCGAGCAGGCTCACATCGATATGCTGGTCCCGGCCGGCGAGCCGGAGCCGGTGGCCGCCGGAGCGGACTAGCGAACGCCGGCAGCACCGCTCCAGTCCTGAAAAGCAACACCCCGCGGGAATCCATGAAACACTTTCAGCTGAATAAGGGACCGTGCTGATGCACGAAGTGGGCATTGCCAATTCGATCCTCGAGGCTGGCCGCACCGAAACCGCGCGGCGGCCTGGAGCGAAGCTCATGGGCATCGGGGTGCGCGTGGGCGTGCTTTCCGGCGTCGACGTGGATGCGCTGCGCTTTGCGTTCGAATGCATCGTCGCCGGAACCGAGGACGAGAAAGTTGTGCTCACCGCTGAGAGTTGTCCGCGCATGAATCGCTGCCAGGAGTGCGGGCGCGAGTATGCGTCGGCGCAGCTCTCGCCTTTTACCGATGCGCCCTGCCCGGGCTGTCAGAGCCATCACACCAGCTTCGTCAGCGGAGACCAGCTGGACATTGCCTTCGTCGAAGTGGAGGAACCATGACCGTCGTTCGTGTCGAAGAGAAAGTCCTGAACGAAAACCAGCGCATCGCGATCGAGCTGCGCCGCCGCTTCGCAGAACACAACATCCTTTGCCTGAACTTCATCAGCGCGCCGGGTTCCGGCAAGACGACGCTGCTGGAAAACACGCTGGGCGCGTTCTCTCAGGATCAGAAAATCGCCGTCCTCACCGGCGACCTGCAGACGGAGAACGACGCGCGGCGCCTGATGCGCTATGGCTTTCCCGTGCAACAGATCGTCACCGGCGGCGTCTGCCATCTCGACGGCAAGATGATCGACCGCGCCCTCGCGGCGTGGCCACTCGAAAGCATCGACGTGCTGTTCATCGAGAATGTGGGCAATCTGGTTTGCCCCTCGAGCTACGATCTGGGCGAAGAGGCGAAGATCGTCCTGCTGAGCGTGACCGAAGGCGAAGACAAGCCACTCAAGTATCCATCCATCTTTCACAAGGCGGCGTTGCTCATCCTCACCAAGATCGATCTGCTGCCTTATGTGCCCTTCGACATCGAGGCGGCCAAAGCCAATGCGCGCCAGGTGAATCCGGATATCAAGATTATCGAAGTTTCCTGCTCAACCGGGAAGGGCATGGACGAATGGCGGGCGTGGCTCGCGGAGCGGCGCGGGAAGCGGCAGGGCGCCGTTTCTGCATGACGTGGCTTCGCTGAGTCGTGTTCGCAGAAAATATCTGCGAACAAAAGTAACTATGGCCTCTGCATTTCTCCCATAGCAACCTGCAATCGGAATCGCGACACCGCATCGCTGATTCCGCGGCACTTGCAGGCGCCCGAAGGCTGCGCCACCGCGATTCCGGCGCATCCTGGCAGGTTTCTCGTGCGCGCAAGCTAAGTGATTCAAATCACAGCACCATCCGTAACGTACCCGTGTGATTTGCATCACTGTGCCCTATTGCGCGGCACCGCTATTCTCCACGAGAACATGAGCCGTAATTTCAGCGAGCGAAGGGTAACGAAGAACACGAGTGCCCCGCTTGCTGCGCGAGGTGAATACGCATGCGTCGAATTCTAACCAGCATGGCGTGCTTTCTGCTACTGACCGGGTTCGCAGGAACCAGGCTGGCGTACGCTGCCGGCGGAGGCCAGCAGCAAGCGTCAACTTCCCAGCCGAAGGCGGCAGCCGATTCGACGGATTTTGTCGGTCAGGATACCTGCGCCACTTGTCACGCGGACGTCGTGAAGAAATTCGGAGACAATCCTCATTCACGTCTCGCTCTCGAACATGCGGGCAAGGGCGTGACCTGCGAAAGCTGCCACGGACCGGGTAAGGCTCACGTGGAGGGCGGTGGCGACATTACGAAGATTCGCCGCCTCGGCAAGCTGAGTGCCAAAGAGGCCGATCAGACCTGCCTCGGCTGCCACGCCGGCGCGCATCCGAACTTCGAGCGCTCCCCGCACGCCAAAGCCGACGTTGGCTGCCTTAGCTGCCACAGCGTCCACGCGCCTGAGGCGCCGGAGCATCTGCTGAAAGCCGAACAGCCCAAGCTTTGCTTCCAGTGCCATACCGATACCAAGCCGGCCTTCGATATGCCGTTCCATCATCCGGTGAATGAAGGCGCGGTGAAGTGCAGCGACTGCCACGATCCGCACGGGACATTCGGGAACAACAACCTGAAGGCCACTGCGGACCAGAACATGATCTGCACCAAGTGCCACGCGGAGACGCGGGGGCCCTTCGTGTACGAGCACGCCGCTGTGAAGGCGGAGGGATGCGTGGGTTGCCACTCTCCCCATGGTTCGCAGAATGCACGGATGCTGAACATGCCGTCGATCAACACGCTGTGCAACCAGTGCCACAGTCCGGTTTCGTCCCACACCGTCATCGGGATGGGTCAGGGGTCGGCGGAGCTGGCGCCCTGCACGAGCTGCCACACCTACATTCATGGGTCAAACATCAACCAGGCGTTCCTCAGGTAGGGTTCATGGACCCGGGCTGCGCCTGCCTGTAAAAAGACGCGGCCCGGTTCCGGTAACAGATTTCAGGATATTGATTCGGTCGACGCATTCATAAGTGAGGCTTCCTATGACGAAGACAGGCTGGTTTCCTCGGCTCTCCAATCGACAGCCGCAATTGGTGCAGCGCATCGCTGGAGGGATTGGAGTCGCCATTCTTTTGATGACAGCGGGCTTCGCTGTCGCTCAGGCTCCGGCGCCCGACGCACAGCCGGCGGCCACCACGGCGCCGAGTGGATACACCGTTCATCAGACGGTCGATCTGGGCGGACGCATCTCCACTGTTGCCGGCAGCAAGGCGATGTACGACACGCTGGTGAATGTGCAGTCCGGACCGCGGGTGCTGGGCGAGACTTTTGAGATGCGCGCGCTGCCGGGAGCGAAGAACACGGTTTTCGACTCGCTGAGCGCCGCAGGCAGCGGATTTGGCGGCGATCCGTACGACTTTGCCAGGGTGGCCTTCCACAAAGGGAACGTTTACGATTTCTCCGGCCTCTTCCGCCGCGATCGCCAGTACTTCGACTACGATCTGCTCGGCAATCCGAATATTCCGTCGGGCCAGTCGATTCCGATCGGCCCCTCCGCGTCGCCTACCGGCTCTCTGGGCTGGCCGCAGCTGAACACCTCGGCCTTCCTGTACGACACGGTGCGCCGGATGACCGACACGAACCTCACCTTACTTCCGTTGTCAACGGTGAGCTTCCGCGTCGGGTACTCGCAGAATATCTTTGAGGGCCCGAGCCTCAGCCCGAGCGGTTATCAGGTCGCCAGCTCCTACGACATCCTCCTCGAGGAGTATCAGCGGAACAGCACGGACGCGTACTTTGGAGCGGTTGACTGGAAGCCTGTGCCGCTCACCCGGCTGACCTTTGAAGAGCAGATCGACCACTACAAGGCCGACTCCTTCTTCACCATGGATCCGGCCTACTTCAGCGTCCAGGAACCGGACGGAACCAAAGCTGCCCTGCTTGCCAACTATGACAGCCTGACGCCCTACTCCGCCAGCGCCTGCAATGCCAACAGCACCGGGACCACCCCGATTCTCTCTGCGGCGCCGACTATGGGCGGACTGCCGGTGATCAATCCTGCGTGCGGTGTCATTACCAGCTACCAGCGTTTCCAACCGACGCGTTTCCTCTATCCCACGGAGATCTTTCGATTCCAGACTTCGAGCATCAAAAACGTCTCGATGAACGGCGATTTTCGCTACACCGACGCGAAGATGAACATGCCGTATTACTACGACAATTTCCAGGGGTTGGCCAAGACTACGCGTTCGGTTACCTACACCGCCGCCGCGTCTGCCAAGCGTGAGGTCACAGCGGCCGATTATGGCGTCGTCTGGCAGGCTACGCGGAACTTCGATATCTCCGATCAGGTTACGTTCTCGAACGTGCAGCAACCGGGAACCACGACCATGACCGGTGTCACCACCCTGTCGACGCCTGCGACGGCAGGCAATGAAACCGTCAATTACGCAGGCGGATTGACCACCACAATTGCAGCCGGAGGCGGCGCCACGTTTGAAGGCAGCGGGTCGGTCGGCGTTCCTCTGCCGGATTTCTTCGGCCAGAGATTCATCACCAACGATGTGACCGGGACCTGGAATGGCTGGTCTCGCGCGACGATTTCACTCACGTATCGGTACCGCAATCATGTCATCGGGGAAGGCATTCCGCACAACACAGCATTAACGGCTGGCGCAACCAACAATGGAACGGTCACCATCAACCAGGACGGCGGAATCCTAACCGTTGCCCTGCGTCCCACCAGCAACTGGGATGTGAATGCCAGTGTCGAGATGCTCTACGGCGACAACGTATTCACTCCGATTGCGCCGCGGCAATTGCAGCATTACAGATTGCACACCCTGTACCGGGCGAAGTCGTGGGCGACTCTGTCCGGCGCCTATAACGACCTGGAACGGCATAACAACACCAACAACACGGGTACCGCGCCTCTGGACGGCCCGCTCGGCCATTTCGATTACAGCCGGGTCGCGAGCCTGGGCGCGCAACTGCAGCCGAACGAGCACTATGGGTTCGACTTCGACTATGCGTACAGCGACGTGTATGCCCGGACCAACATCTGCTACGACGCCGGCGCCACCAGTACTATGCCCGGCGCAGCGACCGCCAGCGGAACAGCATGCCCCGGCGCTACCGTCAGGGGAACCACCTACTACGAGTACGGGCCGGTCAGGGACTTTATGGATGCTCCGACGAACGCCGGCTCGGCGGCTCTTCGTATCTCTCCCTCCAACACGCTCAAGGGCGCGATTGGCTATCGCATCAACTCCGTTGACGGCAGCCGCTTCTACAACGATGCGCGCGACGTCGCCGGCTCGCTGGTGTCGAGGTATCAGTCTCCCTTTGCCAGCGTCGCTTACACGGTGCATCCTGGATGGACCTGGAAAGCGGAGTACAACTACTTCAGCTATGCCGAGGGCGGCGCTTCGGGCGCGGCGTACTGCAGCACCGGCAATCCCACGCCCAGCGCGCCGGCGACGGTTGTGGCCTGCAATTCCCTGAGCCCTCTTCAAACCGGAGTGACCTTGTCGAATGCCGGCGAGACGGCGCCCCGGCCTTTCCGTGCCAACAACATCACACTTGGATTCCATTACGAGTTCTGAGTGCAGGCAGTGAAACGGTGGCCGGGGTTCGCCCCGGCCATTGCAGTGAGAGGCTGAATATGAAATCGAGTCTTCGGATTGCGATATTGACTCTGGTGAGTGCTTCTTTGGCGGTCCCGGCCCTGGCGCAACAGAGCGGCGAAGCGACCTACAAAGCCAAATGCGCCATGTGTCACGGCGCCGACGGGCTTGGCAATACGCCCGTCGGAAAAAACATGAAAGTGCGTTCCTTCAAATCTCCTGAAGACACGAAGGCCACCGACGCCGAGCTGTTCAAGCAGAGCAAAGAGGGTGTGGGCAAGATGCAGGGCTACGCAGGCAAGCTGACCGACGCCCAGATCCAGGACGTCGTCACGTATATCCGCACCCTGCAGAAGTAGGCAGAGGTAGAACGAGAGCGGTGGCCGGCAGGGAAGCGTCGCCTCTGGACCCCGCCATGCAGTACCGCGCTGGGGCATTCTGCGGCGCGGAGATTCCACCTGGAGACCCCAGCTACTCTGCGGTGGAATCGGAAGAAGAAGTATGGGGACCGGCACGGGGGAATACCCTGCGGAACGATGTTCCGCAGCGGTTCGGGCTCGCAGACACCTGATTCGCTGCTGTCTCGCAGCTATTTGTTTCTTCGCTGCATCGTTCGTACCTTCCGCGCAAGCGCAGCAGTCGTCGGATTGCCTGCTGTGTCATGGTCCCTCCACGGGCCTGAAGAATTCGCAGGGCAAAGACATCACCGTCAATCCCTCCGCGCACATGAAGGGCCCGCATGGCGTCCTGGGCTGCGTGGATTGCCATGCCGGAGCCTCTTCGCAGTCGCACACAGCGAAGACTGCCTCCGCCTCCTGCGTTACTTGCCATGCCGACGCCGCCAAAGAAATGACGGCAGGCGCGCACAGTGCTCTCGGCAATCCCAATGATCCCAAAACCTGCATCGCCTGCCACGGCACCGGCAATGTAACGAAGGCGGTCGCCGGTCCGCAGTTTTGCGCTACCTGCCACGCAAGCGAAGTCGAGCAGTACCGCGCCAGCGTTCACGGCCGCGCGCTCGATCACGGCAACGCCGATGTGCCCACATGCCAGAGCTGTCATGGCTCCGCGCACGCTGCCTTGCCATCCGGCGATCCGGAATCGCCGGTGAGTAAGCAGCATCTGCCCGATACCTGCGGCTCGTGCCACTCCAATCCACAGCTGGCCGCGAAGTACATGTTTACCGAAGTTCGCCCCGTCGAGGCATATCGGCAGAGCGTGCATGGCCGCGCCCTCCAGAAGGGCAACGAAAACGCTGCCTCGTGCAATGACTGCCACGGCACGCACGACATCCTGCCGGTTTCCGATCCGCATTCAAAAATCTGGAAGCAGAACGTCGCCTCCACCTGCGGCCAGTGCCACGCCGGCGTTTACAACACCTACGCGCAGAGCATTCACGGGCAGGCCGTTTCCAAAGGCGTTCTGCAGGCAGCTACCTGCACCGATTGCCACAGCGAGCACAAGATCCTCGCGCCCGGCGATCCCGGCTCGCCGGTTTTTATGGCGAACGTCTCGCAGGAAGCCTGTTCGCGCTGCCATGCCGATACGACGCTGATGGCCGGCTTCGCGATGCCCCGGGACCGCGTGCCCACCTACGAGGACAGCTATCACGGGCTCGCCGCGCGCGGAGGCAGCCAGACGGTCGCCAACTGCGCCAGCTGTCATGGCGTGCACAACATCTATCCATCCAGCGATCCGCGTTCCACCGTCAATCACGCCAACCTGAGCAAGACCTGCGGCCAGTGCCACAACGACGCAGGCACTCGCTTTGCCATCGGGCCAGTGCACACAATGTCGAGGACCACTCCGGGCGGGCGCGTGCTCGAGTACGTGAAGCTCTTCTACTTCATTATCATTCCCGTCACGATTGGATTCATGCTGCTGCACAATGTTCTCGATCTGCGGCGCAAGGCCCGCGCGGTGCTCGCGCGCTATCGGCAAAGCCCCGGCCAGCCCCGCCTCAATCGCAGCGAGCGCTGGCAGCACGTGTTGCTGTTGGTCAGTTTCATCGTGCTCGTCATCACCGGCTTTGCCCTGAAGTTCCCCCATGCCTTCTGGGTCGCGCCCCTGGTCCGCTGGGAACACGGCTTGCCCATCCGCGGCTGGGTTCACCGCATCGCCGGCGTGGTGCTCATCGGCGCGTCGGTGTACCACATCGTCTATATGTCGATAAAGAAGAGCGGCCGCCGCTGGCTCAAGGACATGATCCCCGACGTGCGCGACGCGAAGGAAGCCATCCAGACCGTCGAATTCAACCTCGGCCGCCGCGACCGGCTCCCGCTCTACCGCCGCTTCAATTACATCGAAAAGGCGGAGTATTGGGCGCTGGTGTGGGGCACCGCCGTCATGGCTGTCACCGGTGTGGTGCTCTGGTTCAATGACTGGATCCTCGCCCATCTTCCGCACCCCGCGGCCGTCCTTGCTGTGAGCACGGCAATTCATTTCTATGAGGCGATTCTGGCCACGCTGGCCATCGTCGTCTGGCACTTCTATGCGGTCATGTTCGACCCCGACATTTACCCGGTGAAGTGGACCGTGCTCACGGGCCGGGCGCCCGAACACGAGGTGCGCGAGCTGACGGAAGAAGATTCCGCGAGCCAGGACCCCACAGCAATAAGCGGCCCTGCGCCCACGCCGCCGAAATCCCAGCCGGAGGGAGAAGGGTGAACCAGGCCACGCAGTCCGGCTAAACCGGCAAATCTGTAAGATCAACCCGCCATGTCTGTGGCGAATATCACAGACCGGGCTTGTTCCCGCGAGGTATCAACGGGAAGGACTTGGGACCGAATGACCCCTGAAGGAGCACTACCTATGAAGCATCGCATCAGAACCGCGGCTATGATCCTGCTCGCCGCCTCCATTGCGGCGCCTGCCTTTGCGCAGAGCGCCGGCGCCGACACCTACAAAGCCAAGTGCGCCATGTGCCACGGCCCCGACGGAACCGCTGCAACGCCGATGGGCAAGATGATGAAGATCCCGTCCTTCAAGGATCCCGATCTGATCAAGGCCACCGACGCCGCGCTCATCGCCGCCACGAACGATGGCAAAGGCAAAATGCCCGCCTACAAAGGCAAGCTGACCGATGCCCAGATCAAGGACGTCATCACCTTCATCCGCACCTTGCAGAAGTAGCGGAAAGGGAACGAAGGCCGTCATCGGTGCGGTGCGCAAGAGGGAAGAGGCAGTTATCAACGCCTGCCTCTTCCGGTCGCCGCGGCGAACGGCGGGAAGTACCGGGAGCTGCAATGAAGACCTTTTCCTCATTCAGCCTGACTCTTTTTACGTCAGTGCTGCTGCTGGCCACATCCGCGCGACTCGCGCAGGCTGACGCCGATTGCCTCTCCTGCCACAACGACCCCACTCTGCAGGATGCAAACGGCAAAAGCATTGGAGTCAGCGCGGACAAATTCCACTCGAGCGTCCACGGCGTTCTCAAATGTAACGACTGCCACAAGGACATTCACGATTATCCGCATCCCGACCACCCCGCGCCGGTGAAGTGCGAATCGTGCCACACCGACGAAGGCGCGGCTCTGGCCGGCAGTGTCCACGCCAAAGCAAGTGACCACCCCTGCACCAGCTGCCACGGCGATGCCCACGTCATTGTCACAAAGACCGATCCGCAATCGCCTGTTTATCCACTGAATATCCCGAAGACCTGCGGCTCGTGCCACGGCAACGAAGCCATGGCGAAGAAATACCACCTGCCCAACGTCTACGCGCTCTACATTGACTCGATCCACGGCTTCGCGCTGGGTAAAGAGGGCCTGCTGGTCGCCGCCAATTGCACCAGCTGCCACGGCTCGCACAAAATCCTCAGCCATACCGATCCGCAAAGCTCCACGTACCGGACCAATATTCCCGGCACCTGCGGCAGCTGCCACGTCGGCATCAATGAGCAGTATCAGAAAGGCGTGCACGGCAAGGCCGTCGCCGCGGGCAACACCAGCGCTCCGGTCTGTACCGACTGCCACACCACGCACGCGATCGTCGAGCCTACCTCGGCGGATTTCCGCATGCAGTCGACGCCGATCTGCGGCTCGTGCCATCGCGACAAGTTCACCACGTACCGCGATACCTTCCACTCGCAGCTCGGTCTCCTGGGTGGATACGTCGAAACGGCGCGCTGCTGGGATTGCCACAAGGCGCACGAGGTCCTGCCCGCCTCCGATCCCAACTCGCCCATCGCCCCAGCGAACCTGATCGCCACCTGCGGCCGCTGCCACGCCGGCGCCAATGCCAGCTTTGTCCAGTACCAGCCGCACGCGAACGCGCGCAACCGGCGGCTCAACCCCGCGCTCTACTACATCCGGCTATTCATGAATCTGTTGCTGGCCAGCGTGCTCACATTCTTCCTGCTGCACACCGTGCTGTGGCTGGTCCGGTCCCGCTTCCAGCAGGTCAAAACCAAATCGTCGGGAGACAAGAATGCCTGATCCAGTCCAAAACGCGCCGATCCCGGCCAGTGAAAGTCCCACAGTCGTCACCGCGGCTCCGGAAAAACCCCGCTATTTCCTCCGCTTCACGCTTGCGCAGCGATACCTTCACGCTGTTTTGTTCACCACGTTCCTGGTTCTCGCGGCCACCGGTCTCATGATGCGCTTCAGCGGCTCGGTCTGGGCGATCCGCTTTGCCAGGCAGGTCGGCGGATTCGGCGCCATCCTCTTCTTTCACAAATTCTGCGCGCTGGTTCTCACTCTCGCCTTCCTCATTCATCTGCGGGAGATCGTCGCGCGCGGCATTTTCAAGCGCGACAAGGGAATCTTCTGGGGACCCACGTCGATGGTCGCCAACTGGAAAGACGTGAAGGACCTCCTCGGACACTTTCGCTGGTTCCTGGGTCTCGGCGCCAAGCCGAAGTTCGAACGCTACGCCTACTGGGAGAAATTCGACTACTGGGCCGTTTTCTGGGGCATGGTGGTCATCGGTTTCTCCGGATATGCGATGTGGTTCGCGCCCTTCTTCGCGCACTTCCTGCCCGGCTGGGCGCTCAATGCCGTGCTCGTGATCCACAGCGAAGAAGGCTTGCTGGCCATCCTCTTCATCTTCTCGATCCACTTCGTGAACACCCATCTGCGCCCCGACAGCTTCCCGATGGACATGGTCATCTTCACCGGCCGGGAGAGCGAGGAAGAATTCAAAAACCGTCGCCCGGAGGAATACCGGCGCATGCTCAGCGAGGGCAAGTCTGCGACAAGGATCACAGACGCTCCGCCGCGCTGGCTGATAAATTTCAGTCGAGTCGTCGGGTTTACGGCTATATTGATTGGCCTGACGCTCCTCGTGCTGACCCTGAGCGCGTATTTCACCGGATAAGAGGTATTCATGTCGCTGTGGCGAAGACTGAAGGAGGAATGGCTCGAGCCGTTCCTCTTCTTTGGCAATAACCTGATCAGCCTGATCGGGGGCGCGCTGACCACCGCCGCCGCCTTTGTTCTCGTCGGCTTCTGGATCGTTTCGATCTTCGGCCACGGCGGCTCCACTAATCCCTATCTCGGCATTGTTCTCGATCTGTTTCTGCCCGGGCTCTTCATCCTCGGGCTTGTTCTTATCCCCATCGGAGTCTGGCTGCGCCGCAGGCAGCTCATCGCTGCCGGCCAGGTGCCCTCGGTCTACCCGCAGATCGATCTGCGCAACCCCGTCTTTCGCCGCGGGGTCGAGATCGTCATCGTGGCCACCTTCATCAACTTTGTCATCGTCGGCACGGCGACCTATCGTGGCGTCGCCTACATGGATTCACCCCACTTTTGCGGCGAGTCCTGCCACGTGATGGCGCCGCAGTGGGCGGCCTATCAGGTGTCTCCCCATGCGCACGTCGATTGTGTGCAGTGCCACGTCGGCTCGGGCATGAAGTCGTACGTCCAGGCCAAGGTGAACGGCACCAAACAGATGGTCGAAGTCACCTTCCACACCTGGCCCGCGCCCATCCGCGCCAGCCTCAACGCCCTGCGTCCGGCGCGCGAGACCTGCGAGGAATGCCACTCGCCGACCCGCTTCATCGGAGAAAAGCTGCTCGTCAAAACCACCTTCGGTGACGATGTGAAGAACTCCATCACCCGCACCGTGCTCGTCCTGCATCTCGGTGGCGTCGACTCCGTCTCTCACCTCAGCGGCATTCATGGGCATCATCTCAATAATTTTGAGTACGTCGCCACCGATAACGAGGCGCAAACCATCATCGCCGTCAGCGCGCCCAACCCCGACGGCACGACGGCACAGTACGTCAGCTCGGACTGGAAAGGCCCCGTTCAGGGCGTGCGCCGCACCATGGACTGCATGGATTGTCACAACCAGGCGACCCACGTATTTCAAACTGCGGAAGACGCCGTCGATGAAGCGATGCTCGACGGCAATCCCAGTCCCGAGCTCCCGTTCATGCATAAGGAAGCTCTGCAGCTAATTCAGGCGACGTACGCCTCGCAGGCCGAGGCGGGCATGAAAATCGCCGCCGGCCTCGACGACTTTTACCGTAGCCAGTATCCCGACGTCTGGAACGCGCAGCGCGCCAAAATCGATGCGTCCGCGCGCCGCCTCGTCGCCATCTATGACCGGAACGTCTTCCCCAGCATGAAAGTCACGTGGGGCACGTATCCCAACAACATTGGGCACATGGCTTACCCGGGGTGCTTCCGTTGCCACGACGGCAGCCACACGACGAAGGACGGCAAGACGCTGAGCAACGATTGCAGCCTCTGCCACAACCTCCTTGCTGTGGACGAAACCAAGCCCAGCGTCCTCAACGACCTCCAGCTGCAGAACGAGCTGCATCTGCAGTAGTGGAGGGGTATACGGATATACGTATTCATGTATACTGAAGGCGAGCCCGGCCGGCCGCTGCTATGGCTGGGATCGACCCGGAAGGATCTGCGCTCGTTTACGCGTCCGGTCCGGCGCGATATCGGCATGGCCCTCTATGCGGCACAGCACGATGAACTCGATCCTGCCGCCAGGCCGATGAAAGGCTTCGGCGGAAGCTCCGTAGTCGAGATTGTTTCAGATTTTCGAGGGGATACGTGGCGTGCTGTCTATACAGTTCGTTTTGCGGAGGCGGTCTATGTGTTGCATGCCTTCCAGAAGAAATCGAAGCGCGGCATCGCCACCCCGCGTCAGGATCTGGATTTGATTCGGCGTCGCCTTGCGGAGGCCGAGCGCCTGCGCAGCGAAAGGCAGAACTGAGATGAGCGTAAGAGCCAAAACTCCCATCCGGGTGCAAAAGAGCACCGGGAATGTCTTCGCAGACCTCGGCTTGCCCCATCCCGAACGGGAATTGCTGAGGGCAAAGCTTACCCTGGAGATCTATCGTCTCATCCGCGAACGCGGCCTGACCCAAGCCGACGCCGGGAAGCTTCTCGGTGTCCGGCAACCGCATGTTTCAGCGTTGATGCGCAATCGCTCCGGCTCTTTTTCAGTCGAGCGCCTCATGGAGTTCCTTGTCGCGCTCGGACAGGACGTGGAGATTACCGTCCGCCCCTCGCGCCGGCGCCACGGCGCAGTGTCCCTCACTCTCTGATGGCGAAAGCCGGACATAAATCAGAGGAAGCGGCAGCGGAGCACGAAAACCCTTTAGATCAATGATTTATCGGGCGGAAGAGGGTCGTGCTGATCTGCGCGATCCAGGTCCGCTCCCCCCTGAATTGTGACAAGGGTCACAGAGCCTTCGTGCCCCTCGCAATTACCGTGAGAGTGGTATGAACGCCCTCCTGCTGGACCGTATTCACTTCGCCTTTACCGTCACGTTCCACTATCTGTTCCCGCAGCTCACCATGGGCCTGGCGCTGCTGATGGTGGTGATGAAGCTCATCGCTCTGCGCACCAGCGACGACCGCTGGAATCAGGCCGCGCGCTTCTGGGCGAAAATCTTCGCGATTAACTTCCTGCTCGGCGTCGTCACCGGGATTCCGATGGAATTCCAGTTCGGCACCAACTGGTCGGAGTTCGCGCGGCGCACGGGCGGCGTGATCGGTCAGCCTCTTGCTATGGAGGGCGTCTTCGCCTTCTTCCTGGAATCGACTTTCCTCGGCCTCTTTCTGTTTGGCGAAAAACGCATGTCGAAGCTCGCGCACTTCGGCGCGGCGACGATGGTCTTCGTCGGCTCCTGGATCTCCGGGTTCTTCATCATCGTGACCGATGCCTGGATGCAGCATCCCGTCTCCTGGCACCTGCTGCCTAACGGCACCTATGAGGTTTCGAGCTTCTGGGGTCTGCTTCTGAATCCCTGGGCCTGGCTGCAATACGCGCACAATATGTGCGGCGCAGTCGTCACCGCGTCTTTCGTGGTCGCGGCCACCGGCGCGTTCTACCTGCTCGAAAAGAGCCACCAGGAATTCGGCCGCCTCTTCCTCAAGATCGGTGTCATCGCCGGCCTCATCTCCTGCGTCATCCAGATCTTCCCCACCGGCGACTTCCACGGCCGCTACGTTGCGAAATATCAACCCGCAGCAATTGCAGGCATGGAAGGTCTCTTCAACACGCAGAAGGGTGCGCCCGTTGTCCTCATCGGCCAACCCGACGAGAACGCGCAGAAGATCGACAATCCTCTGGTCGTCAACGACGTCCTGAGCTTCCTTCTCTACGGAACTACTTCCGCCGAAGTGAAAGGCCTCAACGATTTTCCCCGCGACCAATGGCCCTCGGCGCTGCCGTTGCTTTATTACAGCTACCACATCATGGTGGGACTCGGGACGTGGTTCCTGCTGCTCATGCTCGTCGCCGCTTTTCTGCTCTGGCGTGGGAAGCTCTACTCCGCGCGCTGGATTCTCTGGCCCATCCTGCTCAGCTTCCCGCTGCCGTACATCGCCAACACCGCCGGCTGGATGACCGCGGAGATCGGCCGCCAGCCCTGGCTCGTCTACGGCCTCATCCGCACCAGCGAGGGCTATTCGACCCACGTCTCGGCCGGCAACACGCTGTTTACGCTGCTCGGCTTCCTGGGCATGTACTCGGTGCTCTCGATCCTCTGGATCGTCATTGTCTATCGCTTCATCCGCACCGGGCCGGCCGCTGCTGCGGTCGCAGCTCCTGTCGAAACTCCAACGCTGACGACGGTCTAGGAGGGAAAGCACCATGGGATTTGTCTGGTTCTGGATTGTCGCAGTCATGATTGCCGCTTACGTCGTGCTCGACGGCTTCGACCTCGGCGTGGGCATCCTCTCTCCCTTTCTCGCCCGCACCGATGATGACCGCCGCACTATCCTCCGCTCCATCGGACCGGTGTGGGATGGCAACGAGGTCTGGCTGCTCGCCGGCGGAGGCACGCTGTACTTCGCCTTTCCGCTGCTCTACGCCTCTTCGTTCAGCGGCTTTTATCTGCCGCTCATGATCGTGCTCTGGCTGCTCATCATGCGCGGCGCCAGCATCGAGCTGCGCATGCACATCGACCACGACGTCTGGCGCAGCTTCTTCGACGGTCTGTTCTTCGTCGCCAGCGCGCTGCTCGCCATCTTCTTCGGCGCGGCGCTGGCCAACGTCATCCGCGGCGTGCCCCTGGGCGCCGACAACTACTTCTTCCTGCCTCTCTGGACCAACTGGCGCGTCGGCGCGAATCCTGGCATCCTCGACTGGTACACCGTCATCGGCGGAGTCGTCGCGCTCGTCGCGCTCGCCACCCATGGCGCGCTCTGGCTCGTACTCAAGGCTCCCGGCGAGCTCGAGGAACGCGCTCGTCGCGCCGCCTCCACGCTCTGGATCGCCCTGTTAGTCATCACCCTCATCAGCCTGCCCGCCACCATCGCCGTGCGGCCCTCCGCGCTCGCAAATTACAAGGCGTATCCGATCCTTTTCGCGATTCCCGCACTGGTGGTCGCCACGCTGATCGGCATGTTGAGCTTTACCAAACAGCGCAAGCCGCTCGCGGCGTTCCTTTCCTCCTGTCTCTACCTGGTCTTCATGCTGGTTGGCGCGGCTGCGGGTCTCTACCCCACGCTCCTTCCCTCTTCTACCGATCCGGCGCGCAGCATCACCATCGCCGGCGCGCTCGCAGGGCCGCATTCACTGCATGTGGGACTCATCTGGTGGTCCCTCGGCCTCGTCCTCGCTCTGGCTTACTTCTTCACGTCCTATTGGCTCTTCCGTGGTAAAGTCACCGCGGAAGCCGGCTATGGGCATTGAAAGAGATTCAAAGGAGAACTCCCTCATGGCTTCCGCCACGGTCGCCCCGGAAACACCTCTGATCATCGACCCGGCTCACGATCTCGTCAGCATCCGGCGCAGTCCGCTCGCCTCCATCTTCACGCCCAAATCGGTCGCGGTCATCGGCGCAACCGATCGCGTCGGCAGCGTTGGCTGCACCGTCCTGCAAAACCTCGCAGGCAGTCCTTTCGGTGGGCCCGTCTGGCCCGTGAACCCGAAGCGCCCCAGCGTGCTTGGCCTTCCCGCTTACAAATCCATCCACGATCTTCCCGGCGTTCCCGACCTCATCGTCGTCACCACTCCGGCCGCCACGGTTCCCGCCATCATTCAGGAAGCCGTCGACGCCGGTGTTCCCTCGGCCATCGTCATCTCCGCCGGCTTCAAGGAAATCGGCGAGCCCGGCAAGGCGCTGGAGCGCCAGATCGCGGCCACCATCAAGGGCAAGATGCGCCTCATCGGGCCCAACTGTCTCGGAGTGATGAATCCGGTCGGCGGCCTCAACGCCAACTTTGCCAAGGCCATGGTCCCTGCGGGACGGCTGGCTTTCATCAGCCAGAGCGGCGCCCTGCTGACTGCCATCCTCGACTGGTGCATTCGCGAGCACGTGGGCCTCAGCGGCTGCGTCTCCGCCGGTTCCATGCTCGATGTCAGTTTCGGCGAGCTCATCGACCACTACGGCCAGGACCCGAACACTGACTCCATCGTCATCTACATGGAATCCATCGGCGACGCCCGCAGCTTTCTCTCCGCTGCCCGCGCCGTGGCGCTCAACAAGCCGATCCTGGTCATCAAGGCCGGGCGCACCGCCGCCGCCGCTAAAGCCGCGGCCTCGCACACCGGCTCTCTCACCGGCAGCGACGATGTCCTCGATGCCGCCTTCCAGCGCGCCGGCGTCCTGCGTGTCAACTCCATCAGCGAGATTTTCTACATCTCCGAAGTCCTGGCCAAGCAGCCCCGGCCCAAAGGTCCGCGCCTCACCATCCTCACCAACGCCGGTGGGCCTGGCGTTCTGGCTACCGATGCGCTCATCGCCGCCGGCGGGGAACTGACCGAGATTTCCCCCGAGACCGTTGCGACCTACAACGCCTTCCTCCCCGATGCGTGGAGCCACAACAATCCGGTGGACATCCTCGGCGACGCCGAACCGGATCGTTACTCCAAAGCCCTCGAAATCGCCTCGAAGGATCCCAATACCGACGGGATGCTCGTGATCCTCACGCCGCAGGGCATGACGAATCCCACGGAAGTCGCGGAGCATCTCGTGCCCTACGCGCGCTCCACCGGCAAACCGGTCATCGCCAGCTGGATGGGCGGCGATTTTGTCGCTGAAGGGGAGACGATTCTCACCCGCGCCGGCATTCCGGTCTTCCCGTACCCCGACGCCGCGGCCGAAGCCTTCGTCGCCACCTGGAAGCACACCAGCAATCTGCGCGACCTCTACGAAACGCCGGCCGCGCTTTCCGGCTCCGTCCTCGATACCAAACGCGACGCCGCCAACACCATCGTCAGCCAGGTTCGCGCCAGCCGCCGCACCATCCTCACCGAGTTCGAATCGAAACAGCTGCTCGCGGCCTACGGTATTCCCACGGTCCGCACCGAGTTGGCGAAAACCTCCAGCGAAGCCGTTGCCAAAGCCTCCGAAATCGGCTATCCCGTCGTCCTCAAGCTCCACTCCGAGACCATCACCCACAAAACCGATGTCGGCGGCGTGAAGCTCAATCTGCGTACCGCGGGCGAAGTCGCGGATGCCTTCGCCGACATTCAGAAATCCGTCAGCGCAAAAGTGGGCGCGCAGCATTTCCTCGGCGTCACCGTGCAGCCCTTCGCCAAACTCGATGGCTACGAGATCATCCTCGGCAGCAGCATCGATCCGCAGCTTGGCCCCGTGCTCCTTTTCGGAACCGGCGGACAGCTTGTCGAAGTCTGGAAAGATCGCGCCCTCGCCCTGCCTCCCCTCACCGCCACGCTCGCCCGCCATCAGATGGAGCAAACGAAGATCTTTACCGCGCTCAAAGGCGTGCGCGGCCGCAAATCCGTCGACCTCGATGCCCTCGATGCTCTTGTTGTCCGCTTCAGCGAGCTGGTCATCGAGCAGCGCTGGATCAAGGAGATCGACATCAACCCGCTGCTCGCGTCCCCCGATGGACTCATCGCCCTCGACGCGCGCGTCGTCCTGCAGGAGCCGGATACCACCGAAGACCAGCTCCCGCGTCCTGCCATTCGCCCGTATCCAGTCCAGTATGCGGCGCCCTGGAAGACCCGCTCCGGCTCGAGCGTGCTCATCCGGCCCATCCGCCCCGAGGACGAGCCGCTGATCAGCGCCTTCCACGACCGCCTCTCCGAGCGCACCGTGGTCCAGCGCTACTTCACCGCACTCGATATCAACGCGCGAACCGCCCACGAGCGCCTCACCCGCATCTGCTTCATCGATTACGACCGCGAGCTGGCCCTGGTCGCCGAAACAAACGATCCTATGGCGGGCCCGGTCATCGGCGGCGTCAGCCGCATGATCCGTCAGGACGACCGTCGCTCTGCAACCCTCGCGGTGGTCATTGCCGACGATTTTCAGGGTCAGGGGCTCGGCGAAGCTCTCATGCGCCGCACGCTGTCGGCGGCCCGCCCGGAAGGCATCGCTCGGGTCCTCATCTACTTCCTCCCGGAGAACACCCGCATGCGGAATCTCTCCTGCAAGCTGGGCTTTGCTCTCACTGAGGAAAAGGGCCTGATGCGCGGCGAGCTCGCTCTCTGAACCGGTCCGGCATAGAAAAGGGAGACCGCTTCCGGTCTCCCTTTTCCTTTCGCATACTCTGGTCGTGTCGGTCCGGACGCTAGCCGACCGTTGACAGCTCTCGCACCACCGCCGCCGATCCTGCCAGCGGCAGCCGCACTGTCACGCACGTGCCTTCTCCGAGCCGGCTGCTCACTGCGATCGTGCCTCCGCACGAATCCACAATCGCCTTGCAGATGGATAGCCCCAGCCCTGCTCCGCCCGTGCTCCTCGCCCGCGAATGGTCTCCCCGCCAGAAGCGCTCGAACAGATGAGGAAGATCTTCCGGCGCAATCCCTCGGCCCGTGTCCCGCACCTCGATCGCGATGTCTGCCGCGGACATGATCGCCACCGTCACCGAGCCTCTTGCCGGCGTGTGCTGCACGGCGTTCAGCAGAAGATTGGCCAGCAGGGACGCGCAGGCGGCGTCATCCAGCGGCGCCCTCACAGAGTCAGGCGACTGCACCGTGACCGCAATTTCGCGGATCTCCGCGAGCCGCTCCATCTGCGCCGCCACGTCCCGGGCTACCTCCGCCAGATCGCAATGCACGCTGCCGCTCGCCGCCTCCTGCTCGAAACGCGCCAGCTGCAGCATCCGCTGCACCAGGTCTTCCATGCGCGCGCAGTCGGCCATGCAGGTTTCCAGGCCCCTCGCGTATTCCTGCGTGCTCCGCGGCCGCGACGCCAGCAACTGCAGCGACGACTTGATAATCGTCACCGCGGTCTTCAGTTCGTGCGCCGCATCGTTCACGAAGAGCTGCTGCTGCACGAACGCCTCTTCAAGGCGCCGCGTCGCGGACTCCAGCGCCCCGGCGAGCACCGCCAGTTCCGCTGTCGAATGAGCGCTCTTCGGCGCGTGGAAGCGCGGATGGCTCGGTGT
>JBAVUB010000117.1:0-5802 GCA_049696575.1 Acidobacteriaceae bacterium
ATCAGCCGGTGGTTCGTCGAGAACCGTCGTGCCAGTGTTCTGGATGGTTTTTGCCACGCCCCGAGCAAGGCCGTGAGAATCGCCGCTTTGACTATAGCGTGACGGGGCTGTGGATTGGCAGGGAAATGCAGCGGGAACCAAGGGAGGGAACAGCGGGCCGGACGGGTTGCGAAGCTGAGAGCGGAGCCGATTCCGCCTGACCGGCGGTTGGCGCCCCTCGTCGTCCGCCGGGCAAATTCGCACGCCTGTAACGAAACCGTCACGCATCTTTGAAAAAGACTTCCTATAGTGGACGAACTTCCTTCCCCAGAAAAACAGGCCCACCCCCCTTCTGTTTCAACCAAATTTCCGGAGGAGTTGCCGTGACACACCATTCAAGCCTGTGCCGGGCTGTATGTGTCCTTCAGGACAGCCCGTTCGATTTGCTCTCCACGACCGAAGCATCGACAACGGAAGCATCCACTGCGAGCCGGGAGCTGGTCCGGATTCCCTCGATGCTGTGGCGTACAGCCATCTGTGCCCTCGCAGGTGTGATTGCGCTGGCCTGCAGCGCGAACTCTTTGCATGGACAAACCAAGGCAGGAACAATTCAGGGATCGGTTGTCGATCCGAGCGGCAGAGCCATCCAGGACGCGGCGGTTGCGGTCATCAGCGGGGCGGATCTCAAGCGCACGGCCGTCACCGACGGGGAGGGCAAGTTCTCCATTGCCGGCTTGCCAGCCGGCGTCTGGACGGTTGAAGTTTCAGCGACAGGTTTCGCCGCAAAAATCCAGGAGAACGTCGATGTCACGGCTGGATCGGTTACGACGGTTCCCGTATCGCTGGTCCTTGCCTCGGTATCACAGGAGGTGACGGTGGAGGCGGGAGCGGATACGTCGCTGGCCTCCCAGCTTTCGCCGGTGAAATCGGTGCTTGACGCGGGATCGGCGCGCACGGAGATCACCAGCCAATACGTCAGCGAATTTACGTCGCCAGTAACTGACTTCGCCGACATTACTCAGGCTGCGCCGGGCACGGTGAGTTACAGCACGAACGGGGTCGGGATGGGCCAGGCCAAGATCTACTTCCGCGGCTTCAAGGACGACGATTATACGATGACCTGGGACGGCATCCCGTTTGAGGACGCCAACGACCCCAGCCATCACTCCTGGGCTTACGTTCCGGCGCCGGCCATCGGGTATGTGGACTTCGACCGCAGCCCCGGAACCGCCTCCGACATGGGTCCGGCCAACTACGGCGGTTCCATCCACATGTTCTCGCCGCAGCTGCCCGATGCCATGAGCACGCAATTCTCCGAGTCCTACGGCTCGTTCAACACCAATGAGTTTCTCGGCGAGTACAACTCCGGCCTGTTCGGCGGCGCGAATCCCAAAGCCAATTTCTGGTTTGAAGGCCACCACATGAACTCCGACGGCTACCAGACCGACAACTTCCAGGTGCGCACGGCGGGAACCACGAAGTTCACCTATAAGATTTCCGACACAAGCTACGTTTCCATCATTGGCACGGTGGTCATCGTGGACAGCAATACGCCCAATAACGACGCCACCCGCGCCCAGCTGACCCAGTACGGAGATAACTTCCTCTTACAATCGAACCAGTACAACCCCGACGGTTCTTACAACGGTCTCTACTATCGTTATTACACCTATCATGTCCCGACCAACTTCGAGATTGTCACCGCGGGTGAGGATCTGGGGCATGGGTGGCACGTGGAGACCAAACCCTATACCTATTCTTATTCGAACCACCAGCACTACAACAACACTCAGCTCAACGGTTCTGTTGCCTCTCCCGCGGTGAGCGCCACCAGCGCCATTAACAAGATGAACCAGTACAACCGCGCCGGCGAGATCACCACGGTCAGCCAGTCGTCAAAGTACGGCGTCTTTCGGGCCGGCGGCTGGTACGAATACACGCCGACCAACCGGTACCAGATCCAGAGCGATCCGCGGACGTGGATCGACGGAGATCTGATCAAGAACCGGAAGTTTCACGAGAACTTCAACATCGTTACGATACAGCCCTTCGCCGAATATCAGCTGGTCGCCATCCCGCGCTGGACGATCACGGCAGGCATTAAGGACGCCTATTTCAACATGTGGCTGAAGCAGTTTGCGGATGGGAAGATAGTCGGTCCTCTGAGCTGCAGCCTGACAGATACGGTTCAAAGCTGCACCGCCTTTGTGACGCACGACGCGGGTTACAACAGCTGGCTACCGTCGTTCGAGGCCAATTTCCGCTTGCGCACGAACTGGTCGGTGTACGGTCAGTACGGGCGCGGAAGCATCATTCCCTTCAGCAGCGTTTTCGATGTAAGTGGCGCCCAGGTGGCCGTGACGCCGCCGCCCACCATCGCCACGACCTATCAAGGTGGCTCCGTGCTGAAGCTCAACCGCGTCAGCCTCGACGGCGACGCGTACCACATCCACTTCGTCAATCAGTACTCCAGCTTTACGCCCAGCTCCGGGCCCGATGCCGGTTTCAGCTACTACTACGCCACGCCGCCCTCGGATACGAACGGCGTGGAGGGCGAAGGCGATGTTGCTCTGGGCGCGGGCATCGCCCTGTTCCTCAACGGCACGCTCGGAGATGCGAAGTACGAGTCATCGTCGGGGACAGCGGCTACGGGTACGGCCCCGGCTGTCGCGGCCAGTCCGTCTGCCTGGGTGGCCCTGGCGCCGCACGACACGGAGAGCCTGGGACTTACCTATCAAAAACACGGACTCGACCTGGGCTTCTTTAACAAGCGCGTGGGGACACGCTGGGAAGACGATGGCGCCTACCACCAGACTGTTCCTCTCGACCCGTTCTGGATGAACAATCTCTTCGTTAACTACACCTTCCGCAACGGATCGAAGTTCGATCAGTCGAAGATCAAGCTGAGCTTCAACAACCTGTTCGATTACCACAGCGTGGTGGACATTTCTCCGGCCAGCAGCGTGAAAGCCAATCTGCAGCTCTATACGCCGAATAACAGCGACACGATGGAATTGCTGCCGGGCCGCGCTGTCATGGTTACGTTCCAGCTGGGTTTGGCGAAGGAGCGGTAGCCGCAAATCTGAGGGGAATCAGCACGTTTCGCTTAGAGGCCGCGCCGGGGAAACTGCCGGGTGGCCTTTTTGCGTCACGAAGCGGAGCGAGACGGGCTCAAGGGATTAGTCGGGCAGGTCATCCTGGCGGTGCACCGGGTGCTTGCGACGGGGCTTGCGTCGACGCTTGGTCCACAGCGGCGCGCCCCAGGTGGCGACGCCGAGAAACACGCCGAAGAGGATGATGGCGTCGAGGCTTTCGCGGCTGGTGAAGGTCCACGGGACGTCGTGAATGTTGAGCCAGAACTCGAATTCGTCGAGGGTGAGCGCGGCGCCCATGCCGTAGAGGATGGCGATGAGGCGGCCGACGAAGAGGGAGGAGGGCGTGGCTTTTTCGCCGAACTCGGCGACCAGAGCGAAGCCGGAGACGAGCAACAGCAAGATGCCCCATACCAGGTGATGCACATGGAGCCCGCCGACAATGACCCAGCCGAAGGGTCCCACGCGGAAAAGGATGAGGAGCACGATGGCGCGCACGCCGAGAAAAGTAATGAAGAAGCTGGCCGAGGCGAGGAATAAGCGGCGGCGGGGGCGGTCGGGGATGCGTTCGTGGAGAATGCGCCCGGCGCGCGTGAGGTGCAGGAGGAACAGCATGACCGCTGCCGCCACAACAACGAACAGCAGGAGGATCCAGGTTCCGCTCCGGGGCATGGAATTCATTGTTACGCGGGGTTGCGTGCGCAGGCCAGTAGCAACGGGGATGCGCGGTTAATCGGGAGCGGGGGGCAGGGTGGTTTTGCGGTTGGTCCAGAGAGGTGCGCCCCAGGCTCCTACGCCGAGCAGCGCGCCAAAGAGGAAGACGGCGTCGATGCTCTCGCGACCCTGGAAGGACCAGGCGGTTTCCCTGACATGCAGCCACATTGCGAACTCGTCGAGGGTGAGGGCTGCGCCCATGCCATAGAGGATGGCGATGAGGCGGCCGGCAAAGAGGGAGAGGGGCGTGGCGTTGACGCCGATTTCAGCCACCAGGGCGTAGCCGCAGACGAGCAACAGCAAGATGCCCCAGACGAGATGGTGGATGTGATGACCGCCGAGGACGACCCATCCGAAGGGCCCGAGGTGGAAGGCGATACAAACCATGAGCAGGCGGACGCCGACGAAGGTGAGGAAGAAGCCGAGGGCGGCGAGAAAGAGGCGGCGGCGGGGACGATCGGGGATGCGCTCGTGGAGGATGCGGCCGGCGCGGGTGAGGTGCAGCAGAAACAGGATGGCCGACGCGCAGGATGCCAGGAAGAGGAGAAGCACCGACGCCGTGGTCCAGTGCACCACGACCATGCGGAGAGCGTGCCTGATGAGCGGGCTGTTCGTTAATCCTGTGAAGGGAGCCAAGCTTCACACCACCCCTGCTCTATGCATCGGCGGGCGGGGGCAGGGACGAAAGCCGGTGTCGCATGGCGCGACAGGGGGCAGGCCGGCGGGGTGAGCGATTTATGGTGCAGGGGCGGGCGGTTTGCGGTTGGTCCACAGGGGCGCACCCCACGCGCCGATGGCCAGCAGCGCGCCGAAAAGGACGACGGCGTCGATGCTTTCGCGTCCCTGAGGGGTCCAGTAAGCTTCGGCGCTCATGTTGAGCCAGAGGGCGAATTCGTCGAGGGTGAGGGCTGCGCCGATGCCGAAGGCAATGGAGATGAGACGGCTGGCGAAGAGCGATCCGGGCGTTGAGCCATTCCCGAACTCGGCCATTTCGGAGTAGCCGACCAGAAGGAGAATGAGAATTCCCCACACCAGGTGGTGGATGTGGGTCCCGCCCACCATGACCCAGCCGAAGGGTCCGACATGATGGACGATGGCGAAGACCAGCAGGCGCACGCCGAGGAAGGTGATGAAGAAGCTGACCGCGGCGAGGAAAAGGCGGCGCTGGGGGCGGTCGGGAATGCGTTCGTGGAGGATGCGGCCGGCGCGCGTCTGGTGGAGGAGCGCCATCATAACGGCGGCGGAAAGGACGATGAAGGACAGAAGAATGGAGGCTCCGGTCAGGTGCATGGCGAATAGCGTATAGCGAGGAGCGGACAGCGTATAGCCTGGAGCGGAAACGCAAGGTCCCTCGCTTCGGTTGGGAGGACAGTTTTTATTCACTCCGCCCGCCCCTATAATCAAACTGGGAGACTTTTTCTTTTCCCTCCTGGAACGGACCATTGGGCGACGAAATCATCATCCGCGGCGCGCGGACTCACAATCTGAAAAACATTGACTGCGCGATCCCCCACGGGAAGCTGACGGTCGTCTCCGGGGTTTCCGGGTCGGGCAAGTCGAGCCTCGCCTTCGACACGATTTATGCCGAGGGGCAGCGGCGGTATGTCGAGTCGCTGTCGGCGTATGCGCGGCAGTTTCTGGAGCGGATTGAGAAGCCGGACGTGGATTTGATCGACGGGCTGGCGCCGGCGATTGCGATCCGGCAGAAGAATTCGACGCGGAATCCGCGCTCGACGGTGGCGACCGCGACGGAAATCTACGACTACATGCGGCTGCTGTGGGCGCGGTGCGGGGTGGTTCACTGCATCGCGTGCAACGGGATCGTGAAGCGCGACACGGTGGATGAGATTGCGTCGAAGATTCTGGCGCTGGGGGAGGGAACGCGGCTGCATGCGCTGTTCCCGGTGCAGCCGGTGGCGACGGCTCCGGCGCAGCCGAGCGCTGAGGCGGCAGAGGCGGCGAAACCCGGTAGGAAGACGCGCAAGGCGGACGCGAAGGTTGCGGAAAAGCCTTCGGG
>JBAVUB010000118.1:0-8589 GCA_049696575.1 Acidobacteriaceae bacterium
CGGACCGAGCACTCTCGGCAGGCGCGCAGATGCGCCGCGGCATCGCGGTCCTCCGCGGCCTCGCCGTAATAGAGCGCGATCAGTTCCTCTTCGCTCAGGTGCTTCATGCGTTCCCCCGCAGCGGCGCCAGCTCACGCCGCAATTTCTGCACCGCGCGAAACACCGCCTGCTTGGCCGCGTTCGGTGCGATCCCCAGCGCCTCCGCAATCTCCCCGGTCGACCGATCCTCCAGGTGCCGCAGAACGAACGCCGTGCGTTCGGTGGCCGTCAGGCGCTGCATCGCCATGGCGTGCGCCGTGCCGATTTCGCGGCTCAGCAGGGAGCGCTCGGGATCGGCGGTGTCGGCGGGCACCTGCACGGTTTTTTGCTCGGGATCGTTCTCTTCCCCGTGCCGGTAGTCCGCGTCGACGCCGCTCTGGTTGACCCGATTCAGCGCGCAGTTCACCGCGATCCTGTAGATCCAGGTTCCGAATCCGGAGCGGAGCTGAAAGCCGGCCAACCGCTGATACCCGCGCAGAAAGGTCTCCTGCACAATCTCCTCCGCATCGGCTTCATTGCCGATAATGCGAAACGCCACTCGGAAGACAGCGGAACTATGGGCACGCACAAGCGCGCCATACGCTTCCTTGTCCCCGGCCAGTACGGCCCGGACAACGGAGTGATCGTTTCCGTCCATTCAGCGCATTAGACAGCGGGATGGTTGTGCGGTTACGGAAATATTTTGGGCGTGGCTCCGGAGCGTATATTCTCGACGTTTTGCACCGAAAGAATAGACTGCGGTCAGGATGCGCGGCTGTGTACGCAGGAATTGCAGGGAGACAAATGAAGCAAAGTCACGCGAGGCGAAAGCTGATGGTTGCGGGCCTGGCGCTCGTTTCGAGTGTGGGATGCTGGCAAGGCATGCCTGCGCTGGGGCAAGCCGCGCCAGGCGAGAAGCAGAAAGTCATCTTCGACACCGATATTGGCGGCGACATTGACGACGCCTTCGCGCTGGCCCTCGCGGTTTCCAGTCGGAAGCTGGAGGTGATCGGCGTGACCACAGCATGGGGCAACACCGATCTGCGCGCGCGGCTGGCGGAGCGTCTGCTCCAGGCGATGGGGCATAGCGAGATTCCCGTCGCCGCGGGACCGAAGACCCGGGCCTCATCGACTTTTAGCCAGGCGCGTTGGGCAGAGGTTGAGCCGGAAAAGAGCTGGCCGGACGCCACTGATTTCACACTCGACGCGATCCGGCGCAATCCCGGCGAGATTACGCTCATTGCTGTAGCGCCTTTCAGCAACGTAGGCGCGCTCATCGATCGCGATGCAGCGACCTTTCGCAAGCTGAAGAGAGTTGTGCTGATGGGTGGGTCGATTCACCGCCGGTACGGCGACCTCGGCTATTTCCCGGATCGCGGGCCGGAACCGGAATACAACATCATGATGGACATTGCGTCGTCGCGAAAACTGTTTGCCTCGGGCGTTCCCATTGAGATGATGCCGCTCGACTCCACGCAACTGAAGCTCGACGAAACGATGCGGGCCACACTGTTCAGCCAGGCAACGCCCACCACCGATGCGCTGCTGTCGCTCTATGAGGAGTGGAGCGCGTCGACTGGGAATGCGACGCCGACGCTGTTCGACGCGATGGCGGTGGCGGCTGCCATCGAACCCGCGCTGTGCCCGACCGAGCCCATGCACATCGAGATCGACGACAAGGGTTTCACGCGGCCCGTGGCGGGCGAGCCGAACGCGCGGGTTTGCCTCGATTCGGATTCGGACCGCTTCTTCCACTTCTATATCCCGGCGATTCTGAATTCTGAAAGACACTGAGATCGGACGCGCATGACGGCGGAGACTGTGCGAGACCGATTCGATCTGAGCGGGCGTGTTGCCCTGGTCATCGGGGGAACGTCCGGCATTGGCCGCGCCATTGCTCTCGGGCTGGCCGAGGCTGGAGCGGACGTGGTGGCCAGCTCGCGCAGAAGTCGCGAGGTTGCCGAAGTCGCGAACGAGATTCGCGCCACGGGGCGGCGTTCGCTGGAGATCGCTTCGGATGTTCTGGAGCGCAGCACACTTGAGCACCTGCACGCGGAGACCATCGCCGCGTTCGGTAAGGTCGACATTCTGGTGAATGCGGCGGGAACCACAAAGCGACTCCCCACGCTTGAGTTTCCTGAGCACGCCTGGCGCGCGATTTTGCAGACGAATCTCACCGGGACGTTTCGCGCTTGCCAGATCGTCGCGCCCGGCATGGTGCGGCAGGGGTGGGGACGCATCATCAACATCGCATCGCTGGCCACCTTTGTCGCGTTCTACGAAGTCGCGCCGTACGGTGTGAGCAAAGCGGGAGTCGGCGCCCTGACAAAATCGCTGGCTGTCGAGCTGGCGCGGCACGGCGTCTGCGTGAACGCGATTGCGCCGGGATTTTTCCCAACCGAGTTGAACGAGATGCTGCTCGAAAACACCCCGCGCGGCCGTGAGGTCCTCATGCGCACCCCGATGCATCGTTATGGACGCCTGGAGGAACTGGTGGGCACCGCTGTTTTTCTGGCATCGGAGAGCGCCTCCTTTATTACTGGCCAGATTGTGGTGGTGGATGGAGGATTCCTCGCCAGCGGCGTGAATCAATAGAAGCGGCGGGCCTGCCGGGCCGTGTATTGCCCCCTGGGGCCTCGCCAACCATCGTTTTCGAGAGACGAAAGCAGCGCCGATTCCCTGCTGGCGGCAAGGGTTTCCCGGTGTAGAGTTGTAGTTTGCTCCGCGTCAGGGGCCGCGGAACCAGACGACGCAGGGAGGAAACGAACGGTGGTGGAGCCGCAGACAGAGGCACCGGGACGAACCACCGCAGGCGCCCAGCGGAACGTGCGCGGCATGCGCCACGTCGACCTGACGGACGTTCAGCTGGCTTCCAGTGAAACAGCAAGGCGCATCAACCGCGACATCGTCCTGGAGCTGATCCGGACCAGCCAGCCCATTTCGCGCGCCGATCTGGCGCGGCGCTCCGGGTTGCAGCGCAGCACAGTTTCGCAGATCGTCGAGCAGCTCATTCGGGAAAAGTGGGTGCGCGAGGGCTCCATCGCTTCGGCGCCGCGCGGCCGCCGGCCGACCCTGATTGGCCTGAACGAGGATATGGTTGCCATCGCGGTCGATATCCATCCCCGCCAGGCGATCGTCGCCGTGGTCGACCTGAACGGACGGCTGCTCTCCCGGGCTATGGTGCCGCTCACTTCCGATCCTGGAGCGTCAACCCGGCTGGTGATCGAGTGCATGCAGCGTATGCGCCTCACTGTGCCGAAAAAATCGACTGAAGGGATCGGCATCAGCCTGCCCGGACGCGTCGATCCGGCCACGCAACGCCTGACCTTTGCCCCCAACCTGCACTGGCCCGACTTCGATCTGAAAAAGGTCATCGAATCCAGGATGGCGCTGCCGGTCAAGATGGAGAACGCCGCGACCGCCTGCCTGCTTGCCGAGCTGACCTTTGCGCGCATGGATGGCGTGCGCGATGCGGTGCTGGTCACGGTCTCTGAAGGCGTGGGCACCGGCGTCTTCGCGAACGGCCAGCTCATCTCGGGTCTCCACGGCATGGCCGGTGAGTTCGGACATATTGCCATGGATCCTGAGGGGCCGCGCTGTGCATGCGGTCAGAACGGATGCTGGGAGACATTCGCATCCTGCCGGGCGGCGCTGCGCTATTTCCGCGAACTGCAGCCCAAAGGGCGAACCGTTACCTTCCACGAGCTGCTGAATCTGGCGGAGGAAGGCAATCCGCCCGCGGCGCAGGCGCTGGCGAAGCAGGCGATGTGGATCGGACGCGGACTGCGGATGATTATCGCGGCGCTTGCGCCCAGCACCATCCTGATCGCCGGCGATGTCACGTCGGCATGGCACCGTTTCGGTCCCCTCATCGAGAAGGAAGCGGCCAAGCTAACCCTCGCAGGAACCCCGCCGCTGATCCGGCCGACGCATGAGAGCGAGATTGCTCGCCTGCGCGGCGCGGCGGCGCTGGTCTTCCAGCGCGGCCTGGCGCTCGAGCATACGCCCCAGGGGATGGCGCCGGACGATGACGGACACGCTGCGCTCGAGGTCCAGACCGCCTGAGGTCTCGGTCCTGATCCCACCCTTTCGCCGGTCCGCCAAAACTGATCACTCGAAGGATTGGTACCGCCGTCCAACCTCGGGCTGGAACGGTCTACCGTTCGTCCCAAAAGCTGAAACTCGCCGCTCGAAAGCCTTGACAACCCAGCAAACGCGCTCCTATAGTTCGGGACGCATATTAAACCGACGGGCGTGCCCTGCTCAGCCGGAGGGAATCTTCTGCAGGCTCATAAACCAGAAAGACTGGCTGGCAGTCTACCTTCCTGCAACAGCCGCATGAGAGAGCTGGGGGATTGATTTGGGGCATGGACAATCGGTTCACTTTTTTAGGGAGGAACTATGTCAGGGAGGCCAAAAATGCAATTTAGGGCAAAGTGGTTGACGGCGAGGAAAGGGCTGCTGCTCCTGATGCTGGCGGCGGCGCTGCTGGGACCAGCATCGGTCAGAGCTCAGGTGCTCTACGGTTCACTCACCGGCACCGTCACTGACACCAGTGGAGCTGTAATCGCCGGCGCTCAGGTCAGCGCGCTCGAAACCAGCACGGGCGTTCAGAGCAGCCAGATCAGCGACTCCATTGGCATCTATCGATTCACGACGCTCCTGCCTGGCACCTACAAAGTCACGATCGCGGCCAAAGGCTTCCAGAACCAGGAAACCAGCGGCGTTGTTATCCGTGGAAATGAAATCGCCCGCGTCGACGGCCAGCTCAAAGTCGGCACCGCGACCCAAAGCGTGACCGTCACGACTGCGCCTCCGATCCTGCAAACCGAGCAGGCGGATGTGCACACCGATATTTCCTCGCAAATGGTCGAGGGGATGCCGGTGGAGGGCACCACGGGACGCAACTTCCAGGAGCTGCTGCGCATCGTTCCCGGCGCCGGATTGCCGGCAGAGACCAACTCCCAGGCGGGCAATCCTCAGCGCGCGATCAACGCCAATATCAACGGCCAGTCCAACCAGGGCATCGACTGGCGCATTGACGGCGTGCAGGATGCCTACCCCTGGTTGCCCGCCAACGTGGCTTATGTTCCGCCCGCGAATGCGATCGCGAGCACGCAGGTGATGACCAACTCGTACGTGGCCGAGCAGGGCAATGCCGGCGGCGCGGCCATCAACGTCCAGATCAAGTCGGGCACGAACCAGTTCCACGGCGGCGGTCACGAGTTCTACACCAGCCAGCTGCTCCAGGCCCGCAACTACTTCCTCACCAACTCCGCCTTGTACAAAAAGAACGTCTTCATCCAGCATCAGTACGGGGGCGAGATCGGCGGTCCGATCCTCAAGGACAAATTGTTCTTCTTCGGCGACGTGGAGCGAACCACCATCCGCCAGGCAGCCGGACCCGATGTCCGCACCCTGCCCACCGCCGCTATGAGCACCGGCAACTTCCAGGGCCTGCCGGGAAGCCCGGTGATCTACGATCCGATGACCGGCGACGCGACCGGAAACAATAAGACCCAAATCTCCTGCAATGGGCAGCTCAACGTCATCTGTCCCGGCCGGATCGATCCCGCTTCCGCAGCCATCGTCACGCTCCTGCAGACCGACATCGCGAAGGAAACCGCAACCAGCCAGGACCAGAACAATTTCTCCGGCAGCGGTACCGCCTATTTGAACCGCAACGACTCCGACATCAAGATCAACTACGTTCCTTCCCAGAACACCCTGGTCTTCGGGCGATACAGCCTGTCTCAAAGTCTCGTCTACGATCCGCCTCTCCTCGGACCGGCCGACGGCGATGCCACCAACGGCGGTCAGCTCGGCAACGCTCCCGGCCTCGTGCAAAACATCGGCCTGGGTGTGACCCACACCTTTACCCCCAATCTTCTGGTTGACTGGAACTTCGGGTTCACTCGCCAGCGGCTGGGCTCGACCTTCGACCTCACTTCGGCCAAAGGGCTCGACACGCTGAAAATCCCGGGTACGAACAACGCGGGCGCAACGGGCGATCCAAGCCTCTATTACGGGCTTCCGGGTTTTGTCTTCCCCACGGCGAACGCTTCGCCCAGCACCACTGGCGAAATCCTCGCCAGTATGGGGAATGCCCAGCCGGCCAACCCGTTCCTCTTCCGCGATCAGCAGTTCGTCACCAACGCGAACCTGAGCTGGAACCACGGCAAGCATGCCTTCCGTGGCGGCATCGAGTGGAATCACAGCCAGATTAACCACTTCCAGCCCCAGGGCGGAACGTTCCAGCAGCCGCGCGGCTCCTTCGAGTTCAACGGCTTCGTGACTTCTCAATTTGGTACCACAGCCTCCTGGTTCAACTCCTGGGCGGATTTCCTGCTCGGCCTGCCCAGCGGGACGGGCAAAGCCAGAGCACTCTTCAACCCGACCGCCCTGCGCTGGTCGCAGTGGGCCTGGTACGCGCAGGACCGCTGGCAGCTGACTTCCGATCTCACTCTGAATCTGGGTGTTCGGTGGGAGTTCTACCCCTTCGGGTACAGCGACAACAACAAGGGTCTTCGCCTGCTCGATCTCAATTCCGGCAACGTGATCCTGGGCGGCTACGGCGGCGTTCCCAAAGACGACGGGATGGATGTTGGAAGCGGAATGTTCCTGCCCCGGATTGGCATCAATTATCGGGCCACCTCATCCACGGTGGTGCGCGCCGGCTACGGCATCAGCTCCGATCCCTACACCTGGCACGTTCTCCGCAACGCGTATCCCGCCGTGCTTCTTGATACCAACACTCCGGCCAACGTAGCCAACTACATCCCGGCGGCCAGCCTTACCGGGCTCAACGCCACCGGGCTGGGTTCGGGAGCCTACTCCGTTCCCACCGGCATCGTGCTGGCGCCACTGCCCAGCCTGAACAGCGGCTCCATCAAGCTGCCCACCAACATCAGCACCACCACCTTTGCCAATCCCTTCCGCCGCGGCTACATCAACTCGTTCAACCTCATGGTTGAACAGCAATGGTGGAAGACCTTTACCTTACAGACCGGTTATGCGGGCGCTCGCGCCATTCGGCCGGTCGTGAACCTCAACGCTAATGCTTCGGCGCCTGGAACCGGCAGCGCCGGCGGCCTCCTGAGCCAGAAGTATGGCGCAAACTACACCGGCACCATCAACGAGGTTGAGCCCTTCAGAAACAACTACTACGATTCACTGCAGACCACCGTCAAAGACCAGCTGCACGACGGCTCGGTGGCGGCGTTCTCCTGGACCTGGTCCAAGGCCATTAGTTACGCCGACAACGAAGACCTCGGCAGCCTCAACTTCCCCTACCCCGCGTACTGGGGGAAGAATCGCGGACCGGCCGCCTTTGACCGTACCCATAACTTCGAAATCTGGGGCGTCATGAAACTCCCGTTCGGCCAGGGTGAGCCCTGGTTGAAATCCGGCCCGGCCAGCTGGATTCTCGGTGGCTGGATGCTCGATCCGGAGGTTGGCTACCTGACCGGTCTGCCGTTTACCGTTGGCGCGGCGGGCAGCCTGAACGCGAACGGCTCCGCTCAAACGGCGGATCTGGTCGGCAAATTCAAGCTCCTTCACGGCAAACCGCTGCGCAACCCGCTCACCTGTGCTCTGGGAGATACCAGCTGCGAGTACTTCGATACGAGCGCTTTTGCTGCTCCGCTGATCAACTCCGCCAGCCCTGCTCACTATGGCAACACCAATCGCGATCAGTTCCGCGGTCCAGGCTACTTCAGCGGAAACCTCAGCGTGGAGCGGACTTTCCCGATCAAGGAGCTTCTCAGCCTCCAGATACGGGCTGACGCCACCAACCTCACTAACACGCCCCACTTCGCCAACCCGAATGCTTCCTGTCCCGGGAGTGCCGCCACCGCAGGTCCTGTCACGGGCAGCGGACAGCTATGCAACACGGGAAGCAACAATAACTTTGGAGCGATCACATCCTTCCTCACACCTGGCGGCTTCTTCGGCCAGGATCCTGGCAACCGGTGGGTCTGGCTGGGGGCAAACGTGACGTTCTAGAAAGGGACGATCCACCGAAACAGCGATTCGAAGAAAAAGCTGATCTCACTTGCATAGAACCTCCAGGCCGGGACCCTCGACAGTCCCGGCCTTTTTTTGTTCCCAGCTTTGCGCCACCGATGGATCGTGGCCGCTTCTGCGAAAATAACTCGTCAGCGATGTGCCCTGTCATGGTTGATCGAAACCGCGCCTTCCTCGCATTCATCCTGATCGCCGGTCTCTCCGGCACACTCGCGGCGCATGCCGAAGACGGCTCTCAGGGATGGCTGCGGTACGCGCCGCCTTCCACCGCCGGAATTCCCGCCGGCTATCAGGCCATGCCGGCGGCCATCGTGACGCTGGATTCGTCCGAGTTGGCTGCCAGTGCGCAAAGTGAGATGTTGCGCGGCATCCGCTCCATGCTGGGGCGCACGCTGCGGGTTGAATCGAAGATCTCTGAGGAAGATGCGTGGGTGCTGGGAACTACCGGCGAGTTGCGGGCGGCGTTTCCGCAATATCGCGCCCCGTCGCTCGGCGCGGAGGGTTTCGCTATCAGCGTGCTCGACGTGCGCGGCCATCATGCATGGC
>JBAVUB010000119.1:0-6439 GCA_049696575.1 Acidobacteriaceae bacterium
TCACCAGCGCGCCCTGCGCTCCCAGCGTCACCACGACCGTCCCCACGCCGCGCCCCAGCAGGGCATCGGCCGCACGCTCCGCATCCGCGAGCGAACCCACCGGAATCGCGGTCAGCACCTCCGCCTCACTTTCATTCGGCGTCAGAAAATCGCAGTTCGGATAAATTCCCTCCGGCAGCAAGCATCCCGGCGCAGGATTCAAAATCGTCGTCACCCCCAACGAGTGCGCCAGCTCCAGCCCAAACCCCACCGTCGGCAGCGCCAGCTCCAACTGTGTCAGGAAGACCGCCGAATCCGCAATCAAATCGCGAGCCTCCGCCACTTCCTCCGGCGTCAGCCCAAAACACGCGCCCGGCACCACGATAATCGCGTTCTCCCCGCTGTTCGCGTCCAGGATGATCGCCGCCGCCCCCGTCGCCGCTTCCGTGTCCAGCAGATGCCGCGTGTCGATCCCCTCTTCGCGATACGTCTGTCGCGCGATATCCCCAAGCGCATCGCGCCCGAGCTTGCTGATGAAGCTCACGCGCGCTCCGGCCCGCGCCGCGGCCACTGCCTGGTTCGATCCCTTCCCGCCTGGGCCCAGCCTGAATTCCTTCCCCATGTACGTCTCGCCCCACGCAGGGAGCTTCTCCGTGCGGAACGCCATGTCCGCCACATAACTACCCATCACGGTTACAAATTTCATGCTCATCGTGTCTTTTCACGCCCGGAAAATGATATTCGTCGCAACTTCGCGCACAAATTAGCCCGCGTAAGCCCTTGCAATCAGTACCAGCGCCAATATGTACGCTGCAAACATCGCCGCCAGGTAGCCCTTCGCCTTCGTATTCGCGCCACGAAATTCCTTCCACACAAAGACACCCCAGATACACGCCACCATCGGCGACGCCTGCCCGATCGCGTAGGAGATCGCGACCCCCACCAGCGACGCTGCGACAAAATTGAAGACCGTCCCGCAGCCCCAGATCGCTCCGCCCAGCAGCCCCAGCGCATGATACGACCCGGAAACACGAAAATACTCACTCGCCGCAACCGGGGTCCCGGTAATCGGCTTCCGCATCAGAATCGTGTTGAAGAAGAACAAACAGACAAAGGCCCCCAGCGTCAGGAAAACCGCCGTCGTGTACGGCGTCAGCGTCGCGCCGCGGGTCATCGCCCGCGTCACAAACGGCGCAAAAATCCCCATCAGGAATCCCGAGATCACGCACACGACTACGCCGCGCCGTGAAACCGTATCGCCCGGCTTGCGCAGCGCGCCATAGGCTTTGCCCACCAGCACCAGCGCCACTACCGCCATCAGGATCCCCAGCCCGAGCAGCAACGGATTCCCCCGCGGCTGCAGCGCATAACTCAGCACCACCCCTTCCACCAGCGCAATCCCGATCGAAACCGGATAGGCAATGGCCAGACCCACAATCTCAATCCCCGCAACCAGCAGAGTGTTCGCAATGTTGAAAATGAATCCGCCCAGCGCCGCGTAGAAGAGATTGATCCCGTCCGCCGCATGCAGATTTGCGAGAAACGCCGTCGGCCCTCCCGCGTAGCTGCCCATGGTGAAGGCCAGCACCAGCGAGATCAGGAGAATCCCCAGCCCGTAGTCCCAGTAGTAGAGCTCGAACCTGTAATTCTTTGTGACCTTGAAGGTGTTCGCGAACGATCCCCAGCACACGGTGCTGAGTACCGTCATCAATAACGCGACCTGAAATGTGGTGGGAACGAACATGGCGCCAGACTCCATCCCGCGTTTGCGCCTCTGTACCGGGGCAACGCGAAACCCACGCCATTAAACCATCATCACTTTTACCGCGAAAGCGCTAAATCTACTCCCCTGTGCCCTGCTCCCAGCTCCCGGCTCCCAGTTCAGCCGAGTCCGAGCTCCGCCCGCAGCGCCTCAATCTGTGCCTGCTTCCGGGCCGGCATCGGCTGAAACAGAAACTGCACGCCGCTCTCCTGCCTCTCTACCAGACTGGCAGCCACCCGCAACGGCATTCCCTCGGTCCTCATCCACACTTCCACCATCGTCCCCGGCTCCAGCCGGCACTTCGTCTGGATGACGCATCCCGCCGGACTCAAAACCGCCAGTTGCCCTGGATACTGCAGCCCGCGCCCCGGCAACACGATCTCCACATCGCTCGCCGTCCCCACACGCGGCGCTGCCTGGCTCGCCCCTGTTCCTTCACTCCGCGCCAGGGGTGGCCCCTCCCATCGTATGGAACTCGATCCGCTTGACATGGTTCCGTTATCGGCGCAGCCTTCAGAGTCATCATCCTCTGTGCCTGAAAAATCGGCACCCGCCCTCCCGCCATCCCAAAAAGGTACAATCCCTCTTTCTCCCTCTATGACGCGTTCTCCGATCCTGCTCATCCATGGCGGCGCCTGGGACATCCCCGCGGACCTCCTCGACGCCCACGAACAAGGCGTCTTCGATGCCCTCCAGGAAGGCTGGCGCATCCTCGAACAAAACGGCTCCGCCCTCGACGCCGTCCAAACCGCCGTCACCTCCCTCGAAAATGACCCCGCCTTCGACGCCGGCCGCGGCAGCTTTCTCACACGCGACGGCCGCGTCCAGCTCGATGCCCTCATCATGGACGGCGCTACCCTCCGCGCCGGCGGCGTCGCCTGCGTCGAACGCATCCGCAACCCCATCCAGGCCGCGCGCCTTGTCCTCGACAAAAGCCCCCACGTTTACTTCGTCGGTCCCGGCGCCGAAGACTTCGCGCAATCCCAGGGCATGACCCTCATCGATAACTCCGAGCTGGTCCTCGACCGCGAACGCCGACGCCTCGCGGAAGCCCAGGCCCGCGAACAAACGGGCTCCCCCGACCGCACCTTTTCCGGCCATCCGGAATCGGCCCGGCACGAAGATTCTCACGACACCGTCGGCGCCGTCGCTCTCGACCGCGAAGGCCGCCTCGCCGCCGCCACTTCCACCGGTGGAACCCTCAACAAAGATCCCGGCCGCGTTGGCGACTCCTCCCTCATCGGGTGCGGCTGCTATGCCGACAACGCCAGCGCCGCCGTCTCTCTCACCGGCTGGGGCGAGCCCATCATGAAGCTCGTCCTCGGCAAGTGGGCCACCGACAAAGTCCTCGCCGGCCGCTCCCCCGAGCAGGTAGCGCCCGAAGCCATGGCCTATCTCCTCCGTCGTACCGGCGGACACGGCGGCATCATCCTGCTCGCACCCGACGGCCGCTATGGCCTCGCCCACAATACCCCCCGCATGGCCTGGGGCGTCCACACCGCCGATGGCCCCCGCGTCGGCACTATCCTCCGCGAACAAGACCCCACCGAAACCGACAACTCCTGACTCCAGCTCCGTCATCCTGAGCGGAGCGCGCGGCAGCATCAACTGGCGATATACTGTCGCCCCCGGGACAGCGGACTGGAAACGATCGCGCAATACCGGGCCCGGCTTGCAGCGGCTTCCCACTCATTTGAAAGGTCAGGAAAGTAAAGTTCAGGGAACTCAAGGAGAATTGCGATGCGAATCATTCACTCGGGACGGTTGTTAGTTCTCTGCGGCGTAGTCTCTGCGCTGCTGTCCGCGGCGCCGGCCATGGCCGCCGTCGATTACTACATGACTGTGACGGGCGCCAGGCAAGGACCCATCAGGGGCGATGCGATGTCGGAAAACATCCGGCTCCTCAGCGTCGTCCGCGACACCCCAATGGCGGCCAGAATGGTCACCGGCCAACGGAGGCACTCCACCATCACCATCACCAAAAAGATCGATATGGCGTCGCCCCGGTTTGCCACGGCCCTGGCTTCAAATGAGGCGTTGAAGACAGTGACGATTACCTTTGTGGGAGCCTCGAAAGGCGAGAAGACAGCCCAGAGGATCGTGCTCACAAACGCGACCATCCTGAGCGTTCGCAAGGAGGGCGATTCAAACGAGAAGATTACGCTCGATTACCAGGCCAGCGAGGTCACCTGGACCAATGGCGGCAAAACCATGTCGGATGACTGGGAAGCTCCGAACTAATTCACGCGGGAGCGGCGGCGTGCCGGTCCTTCCCCAGGCTGGACAGGGGCCAGATCGGTATCCCGCCAGCCCTTTGTATTTGCTTCTGTTGTCATCCTGAGTCGACGGCCCTCGCGTCGGCACCATTCCCCGGGACCAGGACGCGAACGAAGAATCCTGACGAACTGGCACTCGCCAATCGCTCGAAGAAGAGCTCCACGACGAATTCTCATCCCGCTCTGCCCGATTCGCTCCTATAATTCGCCCAAATCCATTCGAGGAGATTCAACATGCTGAAAGGCTTTCGCGATTTCATCCTGCGCGGCAACGTGATGGACCTCGCCGTTGCCGTCGTAATCGGCTCCGCGTTTACCGCCATCGTCAACGCTCTGGTGACGGACATCGTCAATCCGCTGATTGCTGCCATGGTGCACAAGCCGGACTTCTCGGCGCTTATCCTCGATGTCAACGGCGGCAAAATCAAATACGGCGACTTCATGAACGCCATCATTTCCTTCCTCCTTATCGCCGCGGTCGTTTATTTCGTCTTCGTGCTCCCCGTCAATGCGCTCATGAAGAAATTCCGCCCGGCCGAGGCTGCTCCGCCGGTCACCCGCCCTTGCCCGGAGTGCCTCTCCGACGTTCCCGTCGGAGCCAAACGCTGCTCCCACTGCTCTCAACCCGTAGCCCCAGCCACCACCTGACCCGCAGCCACCTGCGCCTCCCCCACGCTGTTTCGCGTACGCTGTCCGCTTTTTTCTGAACGCTATCCGCTATCCGCTATCCGCTGTTTTTCTGCTGTACCCTGTACCCTGAGTTGCATCCCAAGGAGCCCTTCCCTGATGCCGTCGCGCGTCCCCGCCCTCTTCGCCCTCCTGCTCATTCCCGCCATCGCCCTCCTGGTCGCTCAGACGCCCTCATCGACGCCCCCGCAGGCCCCCGTCTTCGGCTACGCCGATTTCGCCGCCGAGCAGGCGAAGACCGATCAGACCTTCCTTGCTGTTCCCGACGCGAAGCTGGCCGGCGAAGAACTCAAGACCCTCACCGCCGAGCCCCACATCGCCGCATCGCCCGAAGACTATAAAACCGCGCAGTATGTCGCCGAAAAATTCAAAGCCGACGGCCTCGACACCAGCATCGTTCCGTACAAGGCCTGGCTCAACATGCCCAAAGAAGTCAAAGTCCAGGCGTACGATGCCGACGGCAAGCTCCTCATGACCGGCCCCGTCCCCGAGCACGTCGACGGCAACGAGCCCTTCCAGAATGATCCCCGCGTCACCCCCGCCTTCAACGGCTCTTCGCCCTCCGGCGACGTCACCGGCGAAGTCGTCTACGCCAATTACGGCCGCCCCGAAGATTTCCAGAAACTCAAAGACCTCGGCATCGACCTCAAGGGCAAAATCATTCTCGTGCGCTACGGCGGCAATTTCCGCGGCGTCAAGGTTTACATCGCGCAGCAGCAGGGAGCTGCCGGCGTCCTCATCTATTCCGATCCCGCCGACGACGGCTACTACCGCGGCGACATGTATCCCCACGGCCCCTACCGCCCGGCGACTGCGGTCCAGCGCGGGTCGGTTCAATTTATGTTTAAGTATCCCGGCGACGCGCTTACTCCCGGCATCGCCTCGCGTCCCGACCTTCCCGAATCGCAGCGACTCAAGCCGGAAGACGTCGTGAGCCTTCCGAAAATTCCCTCCGAGCCGCTCTCCTATCACGATGCCTCGCCCATCCTCGAACACCTCGGCGGGCCCGACGCTCCCCGCGAATGGCAGGGTGCGCTGCCCTTCACGTACCACGTCGGCCCCGGCGTCAAAGTCCACATGGTCCTCAAAATGGACTACCAGTACCGCACCATCTGGGACGTCATCGGCTCCGTCCCCGGCGCCGAGTTTCCCGATGAGTGGGTCGTCGCCGGCAATCATCGCGACGCCTGGGTCTACGGTGCGGTCGATCCCAACAGCGGCACCGCCGCCATGCTTGAAGCCGCTCACGGGGTCGGGGTCCTCCTTCAGCAGGGGTGGAAGCCGAAGCGCCGCATCGTCTTCTGCAGCTGGGACGCCGAAGAAGAAGGCCTGATCGGCTCAACCGAATGGGCCGAGGACCACGCCAACCAGCTCGCCCACGCCGTCGCCTACTTCAACACCGACGTCGGCGTTTCCGGCCCCAATTTCGAAGCCTCCGCCGTCCCTTCGCTCAAAGAATTCATCCGCGACGTCACCAAAGCGGTTCCCAGCCCCAAGGGCGGCACCGTTTACGACCAGTGGAAAAAATCCCAGGACGAACAAGCCCGCCGCCGCAATACCAACGGCGTTGAAGAACACAGCGCCCGCGGCAACGCCCACGTCGATCACGACGTCAACATCGGCGACCTCGGCTCCGGCTCCGACTTCACGCCTTTCATCCAGCACCTCGGCGTCCCCTCCACCGACATCGGCTCCGGCGGACCCTACGGCGTCTACCACTCCGTCTTCGACGATT
>JBAVUB010000120.1:0-2711 GCA_049696575.1 Acidobacteriaceae bacterium
TTCAGCGCGAAATGGTCAAGCCGCGATCTTGTGCGCCCGCTCCTCGTTGACCTTCCGCACCAGCACCGGCACCCCAAACGCCACCACCGCAATCACCGTCGTCGACAGCAAATCGTTCCGGTAGAACGGCAGCGCTGCAACATAGCACGCGCCCAGCCCTGCCGCCGTGTGCGGATACATCACGCTGCCCGCCCACACCGCATAGTTGCTGACCAGGAAGAACGACGTCGAAGCCACCACCGGACCGCCGATCACCCGCGGTACCGTTACCTGCTTGCTCAGCAAGATCCGCCCCAGCACCACCACCGCCGCATACCACGCCCAGGTAATCAGATACGCGCTGGTGTGGAACGGGTAATGGTACGCCAATACCGTCAGGTAATAATCCGTCCCCATCAGCGCCAGCACCGGCAGCGCCATCTCACGCAGCGGCCGCCGCGCCCCGAAATACAGGAGCCCCGCGCCCACCGCCGTAAAATTCATTCCCGGAAACGGCACCACCCGGCTCAAAACCGCAAGAACCACTAGCAGATAGGCAACCATCATTCCCTCATCGATCCAAAGTCAAAGCCTGTACCCATTCTGCGGACCCCAGCCCTTGCGGTCAAGCCAAACTTCCAGTCCCATCAACCACCCGCTTCACCCTGCCAACATAAGCGCTCCCAGCTACCCGCTCCCAGCTACCCGGCTCCCGGCTCCCGGCTCCCGCTCCCGGCTCCCGGCTCCCGGCTACAGGCTACGGGCTATTTCTGCTCCCGCCCCTGCATATACATCCCCTCAATCTCGTTTTGCGGCCCCACGTAGACCCACCCTCCCAGCGTCGGCTCCGTCGACCCCATCGGTCGATACCCAAACCGCAAATCCTGGAACTCCACCGTGTGCCATCCCGGCTCCGGCGCATCGGCCCCCGGCGCGCGCACCGTCCCCAGATCCTCCACCACCGCCCACTTTCCCCAGTCCAGATACACCCGCCCCAGATACGACCCGTCCGCCGCTGTTACGGCCGGCGTCACCGGCGTCTTGTAAATCAAGTCGGCATAATCGTCCGTCACCACCTGGTCGCCGATCGTCCGCACTTCCGCCGTCTGGTAGTAGTCCTGCGTCTCCATAATCACCCGCCACTGGAACGGATCCAGCATGTGCGGCTCGGCTGCCGCGCGGATCAGCGGCTCCCGCGTGTAATTCCCCGTCCTCACCAGTTCCAGCGCATGCCCGTGCTCCGCATTGCGCAGCCCCCACCACAGCACCATGAACACCAGCCCCGCAATCGCCCAGCCGCGCCCGCGAAACAGCTTCTTCCGCGCTCCAATCTCGCGATCCGCCAGCCCCAGAATCCCAGGAACCACCACCGCCAGCATCAGCGCCAGAAGAATCCATGGATCAACAATGAACACGATGCTCCACGCATGCCACCGCGGATCGAACGGGAAGAAGGGCCGCACCCCATAATTCACCGTGTAGTCCAGCAGGATGTGGCTCAGCGCCGCAATCAGCGCGCAGAATCCAAGCCATCCCCATCGAACCGGCACGACCGGCTTCTTCTTCCGAATCCGATGCAGCACCCACACCAACACGACCGTCGCCAGCGCCACCACCGGAGCGCCCACCAGCGTGTGCGTCCACCCGCGATGGTGCTCGAGCTCCGCCACCGGCCCGCGAAAGCCCCACACCATGTCAAGATCCGCTGCTTCTGCCGCCAGCGTCATCGCCAGCGTCGCATAAGCCGTCCTGCGATTGAATCCGGAGCGGCCCAGACAAGCGCCGGTCAAAAAATGCGTGACAGGTTCCATGCGTTCTTTGTGGAACTCAACCTCGATTAGCTACTGGTTACCCGTTGCTCTTCTCCCAGACAGCAAACGCCGCGCAATCCGCGGCGCTCACCGTCAACACCCACGAAGCTACACCAGCTTCGCGTCCAGCGTGATCTGCGTGTTCCCCTTGAACAGCTTCGAAATCGGGCAGCCGTTCTTCGCGTTGTTCGCCGCCGTCTCAAAGCTCTCGGCGCTCGCTCCCGGCACCTTCGCCCGCGTCGTCAGATGAATCGCCGTGATCGCGAATCCGCCGTCTGTCTTCTCGAATTTCACATCCGCCGTCGTCTCCAGCGAATCCGGCTTCAGGTTCGCCTCCCCCAGCTGCGCGCTCAGCGCCATCGTGAAGCATCCCGCGTGCGCCGCCGCGATCAGCTCCTCGGGATTGGTCCCGATCCCGTTCTCAAACCTCGTCGAAAACGAATATTGCGTGTCTTTCAACACGCCGCTCTGGCTGGAAATGGTGCCCTTGCCGTCCTTCAGACCTCCGCGCCAGACGGCGCTCGCCGTACGTTGCATGCCTCTCTCCTTCGTTTGTGGCTGTGACTATTGGCCGACTTCCCGATCGATTCTCTATTGGATGCCGCGAAGCGGATCGCGCCACCCCGAGCACCGCCCGCACCATGATATGCGATTTCCCCGGCCTGCCGCCCTCGCGCCATTCTCCACTACACTTTTGAGCCAGCTTTTTCGCCGCCGCCCTCGCGTATCATTGTGAGTTACCGCTCATAATGAAATCTTTCTCCATCGGCGTGGACCTCGGAGGCACCAACCTCCGCGTCGCCGCCGTCACCCCCGCGGGTGAACTCCTCGACCACGTCAGCCTTCCCACCCGCCTCAGCGCTGGCCCGCACGCCGTCCTCGATGACATGGCCGCCGCCATTCGCGAGCTCATCGAAAAGC
>JBAVUB010000121.1:0-4277 GCA_049696575.1 Acidobacteriaceae bacterium
ATAAGTTCAGAATATCATATCCGGAGAATAAACTCGCCAAAATTCTTTGAGGGTATTGTGGTGGAAGTTATCTGGAATGTTAGACAACACTTTCGTACCGTACGAGAAAACCTTGACAATTTTTCCACATTCGGCGAAAAGCGGCCGGTAGCCGGTAGCCTGTAGCCTGTAGCCGGTCGCCAGTCGCCAGTCGCCGGTCGCCAGTCGCCAGTCGCCAGTCGCCCGTAGTCAACCAGAAGCCAAAGCGGCGAAGTTTTGGGTCGATAGCACGGTGCAGGGCTTGCAGGGGATCAGGGGCTGGGACTCGCCACTGGCTTCGACCGTACACTGAACCCACCATGCAGCGTCTCCTCCAGGGCTATGCCCGCTTCCGCAGCGATGTTTTTCCCGGGATGAAGGACCACTTCCACCTGCTCGCCGACAGCCAGCAGCCGGACGTGCTGTTCATCACCTGCGCCGACTCGCGGGTGGTTCCCGACCTGATCCTGCAGACCGAGCCTGGCGACATGTTCCTCTGCCGCAACGTGGGCAACATTGTTCCGCCGCAGGGCCAGATGCCTGGCGGCGTATCGGCCACGATCGAATACGCCGTCGAAGTGCTGCACGTCCGCCACATCGTCATCTGCGGCCACTCCGACTGCGGCGCCATCAAAGCTCTGCTGCCGCCCGATCCCAGCGATACGCGCGACCATCGCAAAGTGCCGCGCCTGCCGTTGACGGCCAAATGGCTGGGCTATATCGAGCCGGCCTGGAAATTTCTGCCGCCTGGGGTCTCGACCGGCGATCCGCGGACTCTGCACGTCGCGCTCATCCGCGCGAACGTCATCGCGCAGCTGGAAAACCTGAAGACACACCCGGAAGTCGCCCGCGCGCTGGCCCACCACAGCCTCGAGGTTCACGGCTGGTATTACGACATCCTCAGCGGCGCCATCGAAGCGTACGACCAGGAAGACCGCCGGTTTTCTCCGCTGGAGGACCTGGCAGAAAAGAATGTGGCCGGCTCGTCCTGACCGTTCAGCTGCCAGCGGCCAGCTACCAGCCAAACAGCTACCGGCTACTGGCCGCGGTTCAGTGCACGCCAGCCGGTGGCTTTCCGGGCGCAGCCTTCCTGAAGAACCAGACCAGCACCACGCATGCAAAGCACATGATGGAGGTCCATCGGAAAACATCGATAAACGCCCACAACAGCGACTGTTGCCCGAGTTGCCGATACAAAGTTGCCGCCGCTGCGCCTCGCGCATTGGGCGCCGCCGTATGCTGGGTCAGGTATCCGGTGAGCCCGCTCAGCTGCTGTTCGAACCAGTACTGGGTCTGCGATACGAAGCCGCCGATTTCGGTCTGGTGCACGGCACTGCGTCGCACCAGCAGCGTTTGCGCGATCGAAATCCCGATCGAGCCGCCGACATTCCGCAGCAAATTGAAAATGCCGCTGGCGTTACCGATCTGATCATTGCGCAGGGTGCTGTAGGTCTGGGTGGCGATGGGAACAAAGACGAAGCTCAGGGCGAATCCTGTGACGATAATGGGCACGAGCAGGGTCCACGGGCTGATGCCCAGCGTCAGGTCACCGAAATACAGGGACATGATGCCAAACCCTACGAAGCCAACCGTCAGCAGGTAGCGCGGATCGACTTTGTTGCCGAGGTATCCGATGACCGGCATGCCGAGGATCGAACCGATGCCGCGTGGGCCCACTACCAGGCCGGCAGTAAACGCGGTGTATCCCATTAATTCCTGGTAGAACAGCGGGAGCACGGTGATCATCGAATAGATGCAGACGCCGAACATGGCAATGAGCGCGCAACCGAGGCCGAAATTCCAGTTCTTCAGCGTCTTCAGATTGACCAGCGGCGTCTTGCTCCGCCATGAATGCACCACGAACCATGTGAAGGAGACGATCAGGACGAAGAACGCCCAGCGAATCCAGGCGGCACCGAACCAGTCGTCTTCCTGCCCTTTATCGAGGATGACCTGCAGGCAGCCAGTCCACACGGTTAGTAAGCCGAACCCAATGCCATCGAACTTGCTGGCATGGCCCTTCGTGATGTAGTCGGGATCCTTGATGTAGCGGCCGATCATGAACACGGCCAGCGCGCCGACCGGAATATTGATGTAGAAGGCATAGCGCCAGCTATAGGTGTCCGTGAGCCAGCCGCCCAGCGTGGGACCGAGAACTGGCGCGACGACGACTCCAAACGCGAAGAGGGCCATTGCCGCGCCGCGCTTTTCCGGAGGAAAGCTCTCGAGCAGGATGGACTGCGACAGCGGCTGGAGGGCGCCGCCGCCCGCACCCTGCACGATGCGGGCAATGAGAATGAAGCCCAGGGTCGGGGCCGCTCCGCAGAAGAACGACGCAATCGTAAAGATAATCACGCAGGTGATGAGAAAGCGCTTGCGCCCGAACTTCAGCGAGAACCAATTGCTCGCGGGGAGAATCACCGCGTTCGCCACCAGGTAGCTGGTGAGCACCCACGTGGCCTCGTCGTTGGTTGCCGACAGCGACCCGGCAATATACGGCAGGGCCACCGAGGCGATGGCCGTGTCCAGCACCTCCATAAAGGTAGCCAGCATCACGGAGACCGCGATGAGCCAGGGATTGACGCCAAAATTCTGCGGCTGCTGACTGCTTGCGTCGGCCATGGACCTCTGCCTGGTTCTGAAAGCTGGGGAGACAAAGAACTTAAAGGAGACTGGGCCTGACAGCCCTCAATCTACGCGAAACGGGCCTGAAACCCCTAATCCTGGTTTTGGATACGGGAATTGGCGTGGTGGATGCAGGTCTGGGGTGGAAATTCCTGATTATCCGTTGGGGTGGGTGCCTAAATTGCCCATTTTGAGGCATTTCCCTTTCTGCATCGCAACCGGCACTTCCAGCATCAGATAGATTGACAATAACTCACTCAAGTGCCATCCTAGCCAAAGGCACGGCACTTCTCAGGAGCACCAAAAATCATGGCAAAGATTATCGGCATCGATCTCGGGACGACCAACTCGGTCGTGGCCGTTATGGAGGGCGGTGAGCCCAAAGTGATCCCCAACGAAGAGGGCGGCAGGACCACGCCTTCGGTTGTTGCGTTCACGAAATCCGGCGAGCGGCTGGTCGGCCAGGTCGCCAAGCGGCAGGCCATCACCAACCCCGCCAACACGATTTATTCCATCAAGCGCTTCATGGGTCGCCGTTTCAACGAAGTCAGCGACGAAATGAAGATGGTTCCTTACAAGGTGGTGCAGCAGGGCGACCACGTCGCGGTCGAGGCGCAGGGCAAGCTGTACACGCCTCCGGAAATCTCCGCGCTCATCCTGCAAAAGCTGAAGAAGGCCGCGGAAGACCATCTGGGCACCACGGTTACCGAAGCGGTGATCACCGTGCCGGCTTATTTCAACGACGCGCAGCGCCAGGCCACTAAGGACGCGGGCAGAATCGCCGGTCTCGACGTGAAACGTATCGTGAACGAGCCCACTGCGGCAGCGCTCGCCTACGGCCTCGACAAAAAGAAGGACGAGACGATCGCTGTCTATGACTTTGGCGGCGGGACGTTCGACATTTCGATTCTCGAAGTGGGCGAAGGCGTGATCGAGGTGAAGTCGACCAATGGCGACACGCATCTGGGCGGCGACAACATTGACCAGCGGATTGTGGACTGGCTCATCGATGAGTTCAAGAAGGACGAAGGTCTGGACCTGCGCTCCAGGGGCAATGAAATGGCTCTGCAGCGGCTGCGCGATGCGGCCGAGCGCGCCAAGATCGAGCTTTCCACGGCGCTGGAGACGGAGATCAATCTGCCGTTCATTACGGCGGATGCTTCCGGTCCCAAACACTTGGTGCGGAAGCTGACCCGCGCGAAGCTCGAGCAGCTGGTCGAGGACATCATCCAGCGTTCGGTCGAGCCTTCGAAAAAAGCTATGGCTGACGCCGGCATCGACGCCAGCAAGATCGACGAGGTCGTGCTGGTCGGCGGCCAGACGCGCATGCCGCGCATCCAGCAGCTGGTGAAAGAGCTGTTCGGCAAAGAGGGCCACAAGGGCGTCAATCCGGATGAAGTGGTGGCTATCGGGGCGGCGGTTCAGGCCGGAGTGCTTGCCGGGGAAGTGAAGGACCTGCTGCTGCTCGACGTGACGCCGCTCACCCTGGCGATTGAAACGCTGGGTGGCGTGGCTACGCCGATGATTCCGCGCAACACGACGATCCCGACCAAGAAGACGGAGACGTTCTCGACGGCGGCTGACAGCCAGACCGAGGTCGAAGTCCACGTCCTGCAGGGCGAACGGCCGATGGC
>JBAVUB010000122.1:0-1560 GCA_049696575.1 Acidobacteriaceae bacterium
ACATCATGATGCTCGTCATGCGCCGCGGCCTGTGGCAAATCTTCGCCGGCCTCGCCCTCGGACTCGCCGCCGCTTTTCCGGCCGCGCGCCTCATGGCCAGCCTGCCCATCGGTGTCTCACCGACGGATCCCACCGTCTTCATCGCCGTCGCCGCCGTGCTGGCCGTCGTGGGATTATTCGCCTGCTGGCTTCCCGCTCGCCGCGCCTCCCGCCTCGACCCGGTCAAAGCCATCCGCTACGAATAGCGAAGCGAGATTCGCGCCAGACACTGGCAATAAACCAACCCACGGTGGCCAGGCTCACCCATCGCAGGAAGCCTAAAGTCACGCCCTCCGTTGCGCCCAACAACTGAATTTCCGGACTTCCACAAACATAGCGTCCCTCCCGAGTGACGGCGTCTCCAGATTTACGCAGTCGTGGTATTTTCGTAGAACCACTTTCTATGGAACTCGTAATACCGCTTTCGAAAAATCGGGAACCCCTCTTCCAGCAGATTTACAAAGGTATGCGCAAGGCGATCCTCACCGGCGCCCTTCCTGCCGCTAGCCGGCTGCCCTCCACGCGCGACCTCGCCGAACAGCTCGGCGTCTCCAGAACCGTGGTGCTCCTCGCCTATGACTTGTTGCTCGCTGAAGGCTTCGCCGTCGGCCGTGGCGGCTCAGGAACCTATGTGCCCGAAGACCTGAGAAGGAACCCGCCGAAAAAAGAGACTCGAACCGCGAAGCTGCGTTTGTCACGTTATGGCTCGGCTGCTGCCGCCGCCCTCGAAGCGGTCGACTCTCCGCGGCCTCGGTCCCGCCCTCTCCGCTACGACTTTGCTTATGGCCGCAGCACCATCGAAAGCTTTCCCCTCGAGGCGTGGCGCCGCACTCTGCTGCGCTACGCGCGCCGGGCTCCGGTCCGCGCTTTTGAATATGGTCCCGCGACCGGCAGCCTCCTCCTGCGTGAGGCCATCTGTGCCCATCTGCGCCGCTCGCGCGCCGTGGCCTGCGATCCCTCTCACATCATCGTCGTCAATGGATCTCAGCAGGCCATCGATCTGGTGGTCAGGATCCTCGTCGAGCGCGGCGACCGCGTCGCCATCGAAGACCCCCAATACAACGGCACCAGAGAAGTCCTGCGCGCCGCCGGCGCTCACCTGCTTCCCGTGCCCGTCGATCGCGACGGCATCGATCCCGCCAGGCTTCCCGGCCAGGCCAGCCTGGTCTTCGTCACCCCATCCCACCAGTTTCCCACCGGCGCCATTCTCCCTCTCGCCCGACGCCTCGCTCTTCTCGATTGGGCTCGCCGCCGGAATGCCATCATTGTCGAAAACGACCACGATGGTGAGTTCCGTTATGACGGCCGCCCTCTCGAATCCCTTCAGGGCCTCGATACCGAAGGACGCACTGTCTACCTCGGCACCTTTTCCCGGACCGTCTTTCCCGCTCTGCGCATCGGCTACCTCATCGTGCCCCACTCGCTCGCTCCTGTCTTTACCGCGGCCAAGTGGCTCAACGATCTGCACTCCGCCACTCTCGAGCAGGAGACTCTCGCTGAATTCATTCACTCCGGCATGTA
>JBAVUB010000123.1:0-8410 GCA_049696575.1 Acidobacteriaceae bacterium
TCGCCTACATGGAAGACCACGCCTCCATCCTCCACAACCTCAACGCCATCGCCCTGTCCTTCGCCAACCATCAAATCGACCACCGCCAGGTCGGCGTCATGACCTACCTCATGCAGACCTGCCTCAAGACCCTCCGCCAGATGAACCAGCTCGAAATCCGCCCCACCCTCAACGAAATCCTCACCGACGTCGTCTACGACGACCAGGGTCTCCCGTTGGCCGCCCCAGACGAAATCCCCGAAGAAATCCCCGACGAAATCCCCGACCCAATCCCCGACCCAATCCCCAACCCACCCGCCAACCCAATTTCCGACCCGCCCCTAAGCGCCATCGCCGACTCACCCGCTGACGCTGTCTCCGACACCTCGCTCGAACTAATCGAACTCCACGCCGTAGCTGCGGCGGCCGCTGAACGCTATCCGCTATCCGCTCGTCTGAACGCTATCCGCTATCCGCTATCCGCTATCCGCTCGCCTTTCCAATCACTTCCCCTCACAAGCCCCACAAACCACCCATTTTCAAACACTTCCGCTCACACGCATCACAACCCGCCCATTTTCAAACACTTATATTTCAAACAGGGGGTAGGGGTCGAAGCCCAAAATTCTAAACTCGAATCCCTAAACTCTGACCCTCACGCGCAAGCGGGAAGCGAGATTTGAAACGCGGTACCGCTGCGGCCGGGGCGAATGCTGCTGCGCATGCGAATCGTTCCCTTGTGGTGATCCACGATCCTCTTCGACAGCGACAGGCCGAGGCCGGTGCCGTGCCCATCTTTGGTGGTGAAAAAGGGCTTGAACACCTGTCCGATGATTTCCCTCGGGATGCCGTGGCCATTGTCGGCAACCAGGATGTGCACCTGGCCGGTGCTCTTCCTCAGACGAAGGCAAACCGTCCCGTTTTCCGGGGTGGCGTCGAGTGCGTTGATCATCAGGTTGGAAATGACCTGGAGAATTTCGCCCGCGTAGACCTCAGCGACATGGTCGCCACCCAGGTCTTTCACCAGGTGGACTCGTTTGGATTCGATGGCGCGATGATGCATGCGCAGGGCAGCTTCAGCCAGAACCGAGAGATCGATGGGGCGAGGTGTGGGCGAGGCCCTGGCCAGGCGAAGCGTGCCGCCGGCGATTTCATTCAGCTGGGCGATCTGTTCTTCCGCCACATGCATGTGATGCCGCACCCTTTCGGTATCGTCGGCATCGAGGAGGGTGAGATGGAAGAGGTAGCCGAGGGCTTCGAGAGGATTCCTGATTTCGTGCATGACTTCGAGCGCGAGTTGTCCGGCGGTGGCGCGCTCCTCGGATTTGCGCAGAGCTTCCGAGGCGATGGCGAGCTTCGATTGCAAATCGGCGATCGTTGCAGAACCCATGGGACTCTCCAGGGCCGGGGATCTGGAGAGGACGCCGCATGTAGCGGGTCGTTGGCGGGAAACCCTCGGCAGAAAGACTTGCTCGATTTGTGAGATGCGAAATCCGGCCACTATGTCGTCTGACCGACAAATATTATTTCCCACAGCCACAAAAAGGATGCTCGGCACCATGGTCGCCGCTCGCGGTTGGGGCGTTCTCTATGCGTGGCTGCGATCAGGCCCTGAAACGGAGGGACTCTTCGGACTCGTCGCCGAGAAGCATCCGGCTCACGGTTGCGATCAGAGCGCCGGGACCCTGCCAGGCGTCGAAAACTGCGTCATAGAGTCTCTGTGGGGAGGTTGCGAACCCGGCTTGCATGAGCAGAATTGTCTTTATTCCTGGAGTGCATTCTTCCGCGCTTTCGAGCGCTTGCCTGCATTCTTCCGGAGTGAGTGTGTAACACAGGATCAGCACGTCGCTGGGCTCAGAGAGGAGGGCCTGCTCGATTTCGAGAAGCCGGATGGCGACGGCCACCTGAAAACCGGCACTCTCGAGAACCCCAGCTCGTGTTCGGAGCAGGGCAGCGTCGATGCCGTAGAGAAGGATGCGGGCAGGCATGGGCAAGGTCGTCCTGCGACGTTAGGGGATCGCATCGCTGGCGGGATGTTACGCTTTGTTTCCAGGTGTTTTGCGTCGGCTGGACGACAAACGCTTCGGGCTCCAGGCGTATGCTTATGGATGACGGCGCAGGAACTTGGCGCCTTCTCTCTTCAGAGACGTGATCAGCTGCCGCCTGCTACGCGGCGACCCTTTGCGAACTGAACGTAAAGGGGGTGGATCATGTCCACCGACCATACCAATCTTCTTCTTGCCTCGCTCTCTTCGGAGAGTCGCGACCTTTTGATGTCCAAAGCCGTTGCAGTGCCTCTGCCGTTAAGGATGTCTCTCTACGAGGCGGAACAAACTCCGCCTTACGCGTACTTCCCGACGTCGGGCATTGCTTCGGTGGTGACGGTGATGGGGAACGGCTCGACCGCGGAAGTGGGCTTGATTGGCAACGAAGGGGTGGTGGGTGCCGTTCACTTATTGGGGTCTCTGCCGGTTTCCACACGGTGCTTCATCCAGCTGGAGGGTACCGGTCTGAGGGTTCCGATGGCCGAACTGAAGAAAGCGTTTCGATCGTCGGAAGAGATTCGCGCGCGCATTCTGGAATTCGTTCAGGAGCAGGCGCTGAGCGTAAGCCAGCTGGCCGCGTGCCAGAGGCTCCACGAAGCGGAGGCGCGGCTGGCGCGGTGGCTGCTGATGGCTCAGGACCGAACGCGGAATCACATGCTGGATTTCACGCAGGAGTTTCTGGCCATGATGCTGGGCGCGCAACGCACCACGGTGACCATGGTAGCGGGAGCGATGCAGCGCAGCGGGCTGATCGAATACAGTCGCGGGCGCGTGAAGATTCTGGATCGGGGAAACCTGGAGGAAGCCGCGTGCGACTGCTATCAGGTGACGAAGCGGCTGTACGCGAAGCTGTACAAGGAAAAGCTTTCCGTCAAGCGCGAGGCGTGAACCGGGAAGCGTGATTCCGTGACTGGAGTCGTGCCTGACTTCAGTACAGCCAGGTTGCAGCGCGAACCGCTCGCAGTTGCCTATTCTCGATTGCCTGCCATTTGCCTGGCGCGCACCGCGGCCTTCACCGCTTCTGCCACGCGCTCAATTCCCGCAGGCTTCAAATAAGGATGCATCGGCAGGCTCAGCACCCGTTCCGCAGCGTGCTCCGCCACCGGAAAACTTCCGCGTGCCCAACCCATCTCGCGCGATAGCTGCGCATACACCGGCTGCAAATGCAGCGGCACCGGATAATGCACCGCTGTCGGAATCCCAGCATCGCGGAGACTGCTCTCCACGGCTTCGCGATCGTCGACCTCGATCGTGTACTGCGCCCACACGCTGGTTCGCTCCCGCAGCACGCGCGGCGCAGGAACCGCATCTTGCAGCAGCGCGTTGTATCGATCCGCAATTTCCGCTCGCGCCGTCAGCTCTTCGTCAAAGACCTCCAGCTTCGCCAGCAGCACGGCTGCCTGCAGCGTATCGAGCCGCCCATTGATCCCAATCCGCGTATGCCGGTACCGCATTTCCTGCCCGTGATTGCGCAGCTGCCGCATTGCCTGGGCGAGCGCATCGTCGTCTGTGAAACACGCTCCGCCATCGCCGTAACACCCCAACGGCTTCGACGGGAAAAAACTCGTACACCCAATTGTGCTCAGGTTCCCCGAATGTCTGCCCTTATAAAGCGCTCCAAAACTCTGCGCCGCGTCTTCAATCACAGCCAGCCCGTGTTTGCAGGCAATTGCGTTGATCGCGTCCATTTCCGCAGTCTGCCCATACAAACTCACCGGCAAAATGGCCTTCATCCGTGGCGTGATCGCCGCTTCAATTCTTGCCGGATCAAGGTTGTAGCCCACCGGTTCAACATCCACGAAAACCGGCCGAGCGCCCAGCAGCGTGATCATTTCTCCCGTCGCAAAAAACGTGAAGGGTGTTGTGATCACCTCATCGCCTGCGCCAATTTCGAGCGCCATAAGCGCCAGCAGCAACGCGTCGGTGCCGCTCGCGCACGAAATGCAATGCTGCGCGACCACGCGCGCAGCCAGCCGCCCTTCCAGCTCCGCGATTTCCGGACCCAGAATAAAGCGCTGATGCTCCAGAACTTTCCGGATGCGCGCATCCACGCGCGATTGGATGTGCCGGTACTGCGCCTTCAGATCGACAAATTCCATCACTGCCTATTGTCGCGCAACCACCGGTCCTGCCGTATCGCCTGGCGTCAGCCTCTCAATCTGCTGCTGCGCCTGGCTGCGAAATTCCAGCGGATGCGCCATCTTATGGAACGCCTCCGAAGTTCCGCCTGTGCCGATCATGGTGATCGACCCGTAACCCAGCACGCGACCGATTCCTGGCTCGCTGACCTCGATCGTCTCTACCTTATTCAGCAGCATCTCGATCGTGCGCCGGCTCGCAATCCCTGTCTTGATCACGACTCGCCGCGTCGTCACCGCCATCTCGGTTGCGTTCCGCCGAATGCTTCCCGCAAGAATCACGATGAGCCCGCAAACCAGCAGCGCAGCGCCGCCGTATTCGGCAACGTGCCGGCTGGTGACCTCCATTTGCGGGTGCGCGTACGCGTAGTAGAGCAAATAAATGCCGATTGCCCACAGCACGCAGGCTCCAAAAATATGCCCCAGCATCACGATCCAGTGCAGCCGCGTCGTGTAAAGCACTTTTTCGCCTGGAACCAGCGTCTTGTCGATGTAGCTCATGCTTCTCCTTGCCTCCGTCAACCGCGCCGCAGACCCTGCTGGCGCGCATTTCTCCAGTACCCGGCAGTGTCCCACATTTGGGACCAACCGCCTAGCCGACTCCCGATAAACGGTGGTTCCGTCCTATCGATCCGTCTGACCGTGTTGCCGATTGACGGTTCCATCCGTCCAATTCTCAGGCGCTTCACCGATAATAAAAATCGCATGCGTATAGCCCTTCTCGCCTTCGGCGTTCTCCGTGATCGGCTTGGGACCGTTGGCGGCTCTTTCGAACTCCACTCTGGATCCACGGTCGCCGACCTGATCGATTTGCTGTCCGTTGCGTTTCCCGCGAACACGGTGCCGTGGTCCGCGATCGCCGTCGCCGTGAACCAGGAATACGTTTCGGCTACCCACCTGCTCGCTGACGGCGACGAGGTCGCCCTGCTTCCGCCTGTCAGTGGCGGCTCGCGAAAGGCGAAGCCCGCCCAAAAGCCGGCGTCGCAAACCACCCCCAACATCGCGCTCACTCACTACTCCATCGATGCGTCTGCCATTACCCGCTTTCTCAAACATGGCGAAGACGGAGCCGTCGTCCTCTTCGATGGCATCGTTCGCAACAACAGCCGTGGCCGACGCGCCCTGCATCTTTTCTACGAAGCCTATGAGGAAATGGCCCTCGATCAGATGCGGCGCCTCGCTGCCCAGGCTCTTGCCGACTATCCCATCCGCGATCTGGCCATCGTCCATCGTCTCGGCCGCCTCGACATTGGCGAAACCTCCGTCGTCGTCGCCGTTTCTTCTGCGCACCGCGCCGCTGCCTTTGACGCCTGCCGCTGGCTCATCGACACCCTCAAACAAACCGTGCCCATCTGGAAGCAGGAATTCTTCGAAGATGGCGCCGTCTGGGCGCAAGGCGATCCGTTTCCGCCCGAACTCACGCCTCACGCCGCGAAGCCGCACTCGAAAAAGCCCGCTCGAAAGAAGGCCAGCCCCAAATCCGCGAAGTCTCGAAAACCGGAGCGTGCCCGTTGAAATCCTCCTGGCAACGCTTCGCGATTGTCGCCACGCTGCTTGCCGTTTGCGCAGTCCCTGCGATCCCTCAGGAACCGCCCAATTCCAACACTCCCACGTTCCATGTCAAAGTTCGCCTCGTGAACGTCTTCGTGAACGTGACGGACGCTAACGGCGCTCCTGTCGGCGGCCTGAAGCAGGACGATTTCAACCTCTCCGAAGACGGCGTTCCCCAGAAAATCTCCTATTTCGACCGCCAGACCGACATGCCGCTGTCCCTGGTTTTGGCCATCGACACCAGCGGCTCGGTCCGCAAAGACCTTGACATCGAAACTCGAGCCGCCCACGACTTCATGCGCGCTCTCCTTCGTCCGGTCGACCGTCTCGATCTCATCGACTTCAACTCCTCGGTGCGCGAAGTGGTGCCCTTCACCGCCGACATGCGCCACCTTGACTGGGGTCTCAACAACCTCGACCTCGGTCCTGCGACCGCACTTTACGACGCCATTTATCTATCCGCGCAAAATCTCGCTCCGCGCTCTGGCCGCAAAGTTTTGGTCGTCATTTCCGATGGCGGCAACACCGTCAAAGGCGTCGACTACCAGCAGGCGCTCGATCAGGCCATCCGCGACGAAGTCATGGTCTACAGCCTTATCGACCTGCCCATCCTCAACGACGCGGGCCGCGACACCGGCGGCGAACACGCCCTCATCACGCTTTCCCAGGAAACCGGCGGCAAGTTCTACTACGCCCAGTTTGGAGACATCCGCGACGCCTTCAGACAAATCTCTGAAGACCTGCGCACCCAGTATTTGATCGGCTATTACCCCGCGCAGCGCCGCAGCCAGACTGACTTCCGCCGCATCCAGGTCACGCTCAAATCGAACCCGTCCTACACCCTGCGCTACCGTCCTGGCTATTACGCCACAGCTTCAGCTCCGCTCGACCAGTAGCGCGCGTTCGTCACCGCGTCACAATCACTTCGTACAAATTGTCCTTGGCCAGGAAAAACTTGAACCCACCCCATCCCCTGAACAACTGCTCGATCCTGCGGTTCGTAAACACCCGCAGCACCGGATACGGCTCCGTCTCCTGCATCTCGATCTCCGGCACCGCCGTCAGGTGATAGCGGCAAAACATCGTAAACGGCCCGGTCGGCTTGGAGTGAAAGATCGCCAGCACCTTCCCATCCTTCAGCGTTGCATCCTTCAGATGCGACACCAGCGGCCCAATCAGCCCATCCGGAATGTAATCCAGCGTCGCCCACAGCAGCACCACATCGAACTGCCGCCCGTGAAAATTGAGATTCTGCTCGAAAAATCCCGCCTCGTCGAAGCGCGGCGGCTCGCCCTCTTCCAGCGGCGGCAACTGCCATTCGTCCCGCAGTGACTCATGGACCACATCCGCCATGTACACGCTGTGTCCCATTTCCGTCAGAAAATTGATGTTCTGGGGCGAAGTCGGCCCGATGTCCAGCACCCGCAGCCCGTTCTCGGCGCGCAGGTGCTTGAGCAGCGCCTCCCATCCGCTGGAGTGCCGCGGAATCCTCGGTCCAGTCAGCAGCGTCGGCCGTCCGCGGCCCTCGTCCTCGCGTTTCCTGCGGAAAAGATTCACCATTCCCGGCTCTGATCCCTCGTCCTGGATTGTAACGGTCCACGCGCTTTTCCCGCTCTTCGCTTTTCTCACCCCTGTCCGCGACCGCTGAACTTCACCCGCGCCCTTTGTTAAGATGACTTCCGAAACAACGAATCCGGAGCCCGACATCATGAACCGCAGCCCCATTCTTCTCTCCTGTCTTCTCCTCTCCCTCTTCGCCGTCCTGCCCGCCTCCGCGAAGAGTAAGGACAAAGTTGAGCACGAAACCTTCACCTTCAACGGCGCTCCGCGCGAATACCTGGTTCAGATCCCGTCCTCGGCCTCTCCCACTGCGCCGCTGCCGGTCGTTGTTCTCATTCACGACCAGGGCGGCTGGGCCACGGACGTTATGGGCGTCTGGCAGGGTCTCGCCTCCAACCGCGGCTTCATCGTGATCGCTCCGGAATCCCTTCACAACACCATGTGGGATTCGACGGTCGACGGCCCCGCGTACCTCCACGCCGTCGTCGACGAGGTCGCCAAAAAACATCCCATCGACCGCTCCCGCATTTACCTCTTCGGCGTTCTCAGCGGAGGCGTCTACGCCACCGCCCTCGGCATTTACGACTCCGAGTACTGGGCCGCTACCGCCGTCCACGCCGCCATCATGGATCCCTCGAACTACTCCCTCTTCAGCCACGCCGTCCGCAAGGAACCCTTTGAGGACTGGGTCGGCGATCAGGATGCCGATCACGATCTCCGCCTGATGTCCAACGAACACGACGCTTTCGTCAAAGCCGGCTTCCCCTTCGAGCTCAAAATCATTCCCAACTCGTCCGGCTCCTACGGCAACGTTTGCGACGAGGTCAACGAGGGTTCCTGGAAATTCTTCACCAAATACCACCTCAACACCACCGGCACCGCCGCGCCCGCGGCCGCTCCCAAATAACAGCGGTGTCCTCGCCACAGAGGGATCATTCGGGAGCAACGTCCTGCTGCGGCTCCGGCTTTGCGGTCGGCTTTTGAAACTTCAGCCGGTACTCGGTCACGATCTTCTGCATCGCTCCGCCCAGCGCTGCCAGCGGATCACTACCTGTGCGCAGCTTCACCTCTGCGGCGACCGCCCTGCGCACGCCTTCTCCAGTAGTGATGTAGAAAGTCACATCGCCAAGCGTGGGC
>JBAVUB010000124.1:0-5054 GCA_049696575.1 Acidobacteriaceae bacterium
CCTCCACATCGTCCTCCCGGCCGACCTGCCGAAGTCCCTCACCGCTCCCAACCCCGCGCCCGTCCTCGAGCTCGTCCGCCGCTACGCCCGCACCCACGGCCCCTTCACCCTCCAGGAAGTTACGGCCCGTTACGGCCTCGACGCCCAACCCGTCACCGCCGCCCTCCGTAGCCTCGCCCACGATGGCCGCGTGCTCGAAGGCGGATTCCGCCCCTCCGGTTCTCACCGCGAGTTCTGCGACGCCGAATCCCTCCGCCTCATCCGCAATAAGTCACTGGCACGGTTACGTAAGGAAATCGAGCCCGCCGATCCCCGCCTCTTCGCCCGCTTCGAAACCCACTGGCAGGGCGTCCTGCAGAAACGTCGCGGCCCAAATTCGAGTTTGGACGCCCTCCTCGACACCATCGAGTCCCTCCAGGGCGCGCCCCTTCCCGCCTCGCTCCTCGAATCGCAAATCCTCCCCGCCCGCCTCGCCCGCTACTCCCCCGCCGACCTCGACACCCTCATCGCCGCCGGCGAAGTCGTCTGGTGCGGCTTCGATTCACTCGGCGAACGCGACGGCCGCATCGCCCTCTATCTCGCCGACCACATCGCCTCCCTGCTCCCACCTCGCAATGTCATCCTGAGCGAAGGTTGGCTCGCCTCGGCGAGAAAACCACAGTCGAAAACGTGGCCTGAGCGGGCGCATCCGGTCGAACGCCTCCCTGGCGTTGGGAATGCGGGGGATCGCGCAACTCAACCGCTTTTCGGAGCGCCGAACGCGGAACGCCGAACGCCGGCATTCACCCCCCGCGAACAAGCCATCCTCGAAGCTCTCGCCCGCAACGGCGCCACCTTCTTCGCCGATCTCCACGAAGCCATCGGCGCGGGCTACCCCGGCGAAACCATCGACGCCCTTTGGTCGCTCGTCTGGCGCGGCCTCGTCACCAACGACACCCTCCACGCTCTCCGCGCGTACATCGCGAAGCCCACAACGGCCCGCTCCTCCAAGCGCGAGCACAACCAGCCCAGCTTCCGCTCCCGTCGAACCACGCCGCCCAGCGCGCAGGGCCGCTGGACCCTCGTCCCCACGCCCGACCGCATTTCTCCTGCTGCTCAAACCGCCTGGTCCCACGCCATCGCCCAGCAGCTTCTCCATCGCTACGGCATCGTCACCCGCGAAACCGTCGCCCAGGAAAATCTTCCCGGCGGATTCTCGGCCATCTACGAAGTCCTCAAAGCCCTCGAAGCCCAGGGCCGCATCCGACGCGGCTATTTCATCGCCGGACTCGGCGGCGCGCAGTTCGCCCAACCCGCCGCCGTCGAGCTCCTCCGCTCCCTCAACGCCAACCCACCCGCAAAATCCGAGATGCTCCTCCTCGCTGCCGCCGATCCCGCCAATCCCTGGGGCAGCATCCTCCACTGGCCCGAACCCGACTCCGCCGCTCCTGACAACGCCGCCGTTCTCACTCGCAGCGTTGGCGCGAGCGTGGTCCTCCGCAACGGCAATCTCGTCGCGTATCTCCGTCGCGGAAACCCCGCGATTCAGGTCCTCCTGCCGCAGGACGAACCGGACCGCAGCGCCGTCGCGCGCGACCTCGCCGTTTTTCTGGCTAATTATGCTCAGGAACTGTTACAGAATCCGGAAACACGTCACAGCGGCGGTCTCTTAATCACCGCCATCGCCGGCCGCCCCGCCCACGAGCACTTCCTCGCCCCGTTTCTCCGCGAAGCCGGCTTCCATCCCTCGCCAAAAGGCTTCCACATCCGCTACATTCCCCCGGTGTCATCCTGAGCGAAGCGAAGGACCTCGCGTTTTCTATTCCCTAAACCCTACTCCCTATTCCCTATTCCCTGTCTTCAGTGGATCGTCTTCATCCGCCGCTGCATATAATCCATCAGCAAATACTCCCCCAGCGTCTCCGGCGTCGTGAAATACGCCTTCCCCTTGCACATCTGCGTCACCTTCTGCACAAACTGCACCAGCCCGAAGTCCGACGCCAGCATAAATGTGTTGATCATGATGTTCTGCCGCTTGCACCGCGACACTTCTTCCAGCGTCTCGCTCACCACCAGCGGATCCAGCCCGAAAGCATTCTTGTAAATCCGCCCATCCGGCAGCGTCAGCGCCGACGGCTTCCCATCGGTGATCATCACAATCTGCTTCATGTCTTTCCGTTGCCGCGACAAAATCCGCTGCGCCATCCGCAGCCCCTCGCGCGTGTTCGTGTAGTACGGACCCACTTTCACCCGCGCCAGCTGCGACACCGGCAGCTCCTCCGCCGAATCGTGAAACAGCACCAGCGATAGAGTGTCCCCCGGATACTGGGTCCGTATCAGATGCGCCATCGCCATCGCTACTTTTTTCGCCGGCGTAAACCGGTCCTCGCCGTACAAAATCATCGAGTGCGAGCAGTCCAGCATCACCACCGTCGCGCACGAGCTCTGATACTCGCTCTGGTGGACCTGCAGATCGCTGTACTCCAGATTCAGCGGCAGCGTCAGCCCCTCGCGCGCAATCGACGACTTCAGCGTCGCCGCTGCATCCAGGTTCAGCGTGTCGCCAAACTCATAGGGCTGCGATCCGCCGCTCGTCTCCACGCCTGTCGCCCAATGCCGCGTATCGTGCCGCCCAAAATTCGATTTCCCCAGCGACCCCAGCAAATCCCGCAGCGTCTTGTATCCCAGGAAATCGAGGCTCTTGTCCGTCACCTCGAAGCGCGCTTCCGTCTGCGGCCCACCCAGCTGCCCCGCTGCCTGTGAAACCTGCCCGGACTCCTGCGAATTCTGCGTCGAAATATAATTCTCCCGCTCCATCCGCTCGATCAGCTTCTCGATCAGCTCATCCAGCTTTCCTTCCGCCGCCATCTGATCGATCTTCTGCTGCAGACCCTCGTCGAACGCGTCCCCCTGCTCCAGAGCCCGCCGCAGCGCCTCGCGCAGATCGTCCATCGTCTGGTCGAGATCCTGAAACTCCGCAAACGGATTCTGAAATCCCGAGTCCAGCAAATAATCCGACAGCGCCTTGAGCAAATCCTCCATGCCCACCTCGCTCGCCAAATCACCCGTGAACTTCGTGTACCGAACGCTTTTCACTGACCGCTCGCTCCCCGATCGCCTCTTCGCTGACCGCCTCTTAGCTAACCGCTTCTTAGCCTTTCGCTACCAGCTACAGGCTACCGGCTACCGGCTGCATTAATTAAAACTCCCCCGCCGCGTCCGCCGCGACTGCCACTGCTCAAAGTCCCGCTCCGGCTCCGCTCTCTCCGTACGCTCCGGTTTCTCCTGCGCTTTCTTCTGCGCAGAAAAACTCCGCTCCTCATTCCGGCTGATCCTTCTGTGCGCGCACATTCCCTCCAGAAGAAATTCCGCAGCCGCTGTTACAATTTCCGCCCCATCCGCGCCCTTCACGCCCAGCGGACTCAGCTTCTCCATCAATCCCTGGATCTGCTTCAGCTCCTCCAGCGTCGCCTTCGCCGCATGCGCGTCGGAAATCTTTACCGTCCCGCCCAGATTGAACCACTGCTCGATCTGCTGCGTGTTCACGTCGCCAAAATAGCGATCGAACACCTTCCCGATCGCCGCGCGCACAATATCCCGCACCACCGTGTCCGCGCCCTTCATCTCGCCTTCGTACTCCAGCTCCAGCTTGCCCGTGATCCCCGGCAGCGCCGTATACAAATCCCCCACCCGCGGCGTCACCCGCGTCTCGCCATGCATCAGCGCTCGCCGCTCCGCATTCGACAACGCCAGCTCCAGCGTCGCAATCGGCAGCCGCTGGCTCACGCCGCTGCGCTTGTCCACCTTCTTGTCCTCGCGCGCCGAGAACGCCACCTGCTCAATCACCTCCCGCAAATACTGCGGAATCGTCGCGTCTCCCGTTTCGCGTTCCGTCCACGCTTCCTGCGCGGTAATCGCGATCCCCTCCTCCAGCGTCTCCGGATAATGCGTGCGAACCTCTGACCCAATCCGATCCTTCAGCGGCGTCACAATCTTCCCGCGCGCCGTGTAGTCCTCCGGATTCGCGCTGAACACCAGCGCCACATCCAGCTCCAGCCGCACCGGGTACCCCTTAATCTGCACATCCCCTTCCTGCATGATGTTGAACAGCGCCACCTGAATCTTCCCCGCCAGATCCGGCAGTTCATTCACCGCAAAAATCCCGCGATTCGCTCTCGGCAGCAATCCATAGTGCATCGTCATCTCGCTCGCCAGATCGTGCCCGCCCCGTGCTGCCTTGATCGGATCCAGATCCCCAATCAGATCCGCCACCGTCACATCCGGTGTCGCCAGCTTCTCCACATACCGCTCGTCGCGCGACAACCACGCCAGCTGCGTCGCATCGCCGCACTCGTCGACCAGATCCCGGCACCGCCGGCACAACGGGTAATAAGGATTGTCCCGAATCTCGCATCCCGCCACATACGGCATGTGCTCATCCAGCAGCGCCGTCAGCGCCCGCAGGATCCGGCTCTTCGCCTGTCCCCGCAGCCCCAGCAGAATAAAGTTCTGCCGCGACAGTACCGCGTTCACAATCTGCGGCACCACCGTGTCCTCGTACCCGATAATCCCCGGAAACACCGGCTCCTTCGCCTTCAGCCGCGCAATCAGGTTCTCGCGCATCTCGTCTTTCACCGTGCGCGTCCTCAGCCGCGTCTCGCCGTATTCGCGGCTTCCGCGCAGCGCCCCCAGCGTTTGCGGCAGGTGCGCTGCCCGTGAATGCTCCGTTCCCCTGGGTGTGCTCTGTCGACTCGCCATGGATACTCCTGTCCCTTGCCTGCGCTGCTGGGGTATGCCTCTACTGTGGGATGCGCGCAAAGAGCGCCGGCTTTTCTGTCCGCTGTCCGCTATCCGCGATCCGCTGTATTCACTTGGACGCCCAAAGCGTCCCCGCTGTCTCACATGACTTAGTGTATGGGGAAACCCGGCTGCGCTGCCCGGCTCACGTCGTCCTTCGCGCGCAGCCGCGGCATCATCTCGTTATAGAAGTTCCGCAAACGCGTGGTCCGGTCCGCATCCGAACGGCTCGCCAGCAATTGCTGCTTGAAACCCAGGTCCGAGGGCAAAGCATCCGC
>JBAVUB010000125.1:0-1697 GCA_049696575.1 Acidobacteriaceae bacterium
GCCCCAGCAGCATGCGCAGAAGCCCGGACAGACGATTATCGGTATCCTCCAGGACGGCCGGCAGCGAAGCTTCGGCATGTCGGCGACCCTTGCGGAAGGTGATGCCGCGCTCCAGCAGCAGCCCGCGGATCTGGTTGATCACCGACGTTCTGCGTGCCACCCAGCGATCGCGCACGCGGTGCAGCGACTGCATGTCCAGCTGCGCATCGCACTTGATCGGGACGAACCGCATGTTCGCTCGCCCCACCGCTTCGGCGATGGCTTCGGCATCGATGTAGTCGTTCTTGTTGGTTTTCACGTACGGCTTGACGTACTGAGCCGGCATCAGTCGCACTTCGTGACCCTGCTCGCGCAAACTGCGGCCGAGAAAGTGCGATCCTCCACAGGACTCCATGCCGATGAGCCTGACGCGCAGGTTCGCAGCGAAACGCAGCAACTGCAGCCGCGAGAACTTCCTGCGAACCACGACCTCACCAGCCCGGTTCAGACCAACGAGGTGAAAGACTGTCTTGCCCAGATCGATGCCGATTGTGTCGAGTTCCATGGACCGCCTCCTGTGCTCACCTCTTATAGCCCGAAGGCTTGAGGCGGCGGACCATACCAATTAGTTTCGCTCGAATGTTCCGGGTTGCCGGTCTTACGCTCCAAAACAGATGTGGCGAGGGCAGGCGCGAGGAAATGTGGATCGGACAGCTTGCTTTGGATTGGAAAGTGTTCCGGGCGGCTGGTAAGCTCAGGCACCATTGGGCAGGGCAGGAGGCGCAACGATGCGAGCTCTTCGGGGATGGATGCGAGGGAGCACGATCGGGTTCACTCTGCTGCTGGTTTCGCCTCTGCTGCGGGCGCAAGGCTCCTCCCAGAGTCCGCAGTACCATGTCTCAACTCATCTGGTGCAGTTCGGGGTAATCGCGCGGGACAAAACAGGGCCGGCCGGCACGCTGACGAAGGATGATTTCATCGTCCTGGACCGGGGAAAGCGGCAGACGATCAGCATTTTCCAAGCGGAGTCGGCGGGTCCCGCGCCGGGACCGGCGGCAGCGTTGCCGCCGAACACCTTTTCGGACGAGCCGCGCTACAACGGCGAGCCGCCGAGGACGGTCACGATCATCCTGCTCGATAACCTGAACACGGTGTTCGGATCCGATCCGCAGCCGTATGAGGATACGCCTCTGTGGCTGGAGGATCACGCGCTGGGACTGGCGAAAGAGCGTTTGCTGGGCTTTCTGCGGCAAATAGATCCGCGGGACCGCGTGGCGATTTATGGGCTGACAGACCGGTTGCGTGTACTGTGCGACTTCACCTGCAGCCGGGAGGAGCTGTTGGCGGTGGTGGGAGCGTATGGCGCCGCCTCGATTACGGCGCGGGAGAGCGCCGATCCGCAGCATTTCGACTTGCCGATGCCGATCGACGAAGACACACGGGCGTTGGCGGCGATCAACAATGAGCGGCGAGCGGCGCTGACCATGGCGGCGCTCACGTCTATTGCCGGGCACGTTGCAGACCTTCCGGGGCGAAAGAATCTTCTGTGGCTGACGGCGGACCTGCCCACTTCCGGCGAAGCGATCGCCGCAGTGCTGGCGCGCGGGAACCTTGTGGCGTATCCGGTGGATGCGCGGGGCCTGCTGCCAACAGCGGGGGTCATTACCGTGAGCAACGACGACCTCTTTCGGGGCGGAAATGTCGCAGCTCCTCTTGGC
>JBAVUB010000126.1:0-1700 GCA_049696575.1 Acidobacteriaceae bacterium
GGCCTCGCGGCATCGGCGGGAACCAGCGGACCGCGGCTCTATCTGCCCCCCGAAACTCTGCTGAACTTCCACCTGACCAGTGCGGTCACGGTGCAGCCGGTTTCCTGGCAGGAAGCGCAGCGTCTGGCGCAGAGCGTTCCGCAACTGCAGCGCCGGCCGGTTTACATGGCGCCGCCCTATCCGTACGGGTATCCGTATCCGTATCGCGTCTACGGCTGGTAATCGATTCTCACGGCAGGAAAGGCCGTCTCCCGGAGGCGGCCTTTCCTGTCTGTTGCGATAATGAAGTGGATGCGGCGAGTCCCGATCGGCTCCCGGCCTCCCATCCCCTGAACGGAATTTCGCGTCCAATAGAAGAGTGAATACGACCATTGCAGTCGAAACACCCCCAGCGACTGAGGAGAAGCTGGATAGTCTGCCGCCACAGCCCAGGCGCCGGCTGACGCGTCGGTCCTTTCTCGGTTTATCCGCCGCTTCAGTGGCCGGCCTTGCCCTCTATGCCGGTGAAATCTCCCGCCACGAGCTGAGCGTCGAGCAGTACACCATCCAGCTCGCTCGTCTCCCGGATGCCTTCCGCGGCATGCGCATTTTGCAGATTTCCGACTTTCACTACGCCGAATTCACCGAGGCGTTTTTCCTCCACGAGATGGTGCGGAGGGTCAACGCGCTGCGCCCTGACATGGTGGTGCTTACCGGGGATTTCATCAGTTACTCCCCGCTGCCCAGGGCATTCGCTCGCCGCTTTGCGCCGGCCTGCGCGGCCATCCTGAGCGGAATCGAGTGCCCGCTTCGCTATGCCAGTCTCGGCAACCATGATTACTACATCGGGCCGCATTACGTCGCCGAACCTTTGCGGGAGCACGGCATCCCTGTGCTGATGAATTCCGCGGTGGCGCTGGAGCGGGACGGCCAGCGCGTTTGGTTGGCCGGCCTGGGAAGCGTTTGCGAACACAAAGCCGATCCCGCGCGCGCCATTCCTCGCGCCGTCGCGCAGGAGCCGGTCATTCTGCTGGCGCACGAGCCGGACATCCTGCCCGACATCGCGCGCACCAACGTCGACCTGATGCTCTCCGGCCACACCCACGGCGGTCAGGTGCGGATTCCTTTTATGCCGCTGCTGGACCTGCCCGAATATGGCCGGCGCTATGTCGAGGGCCTCTTCCGGCACGGTCCCACGCAGCTCTACGTGAACCGCGGCATCGGAGCGGTCGGCGTTCCCTTCCGCTTCCGCTGCCCTCCGGAAATCACCGTGCTCACGCTGGCGTGAGCCTGCTTCAGTAAGTAGCCAACTTCACGCGCAAGACCTGCGGCGCTGAAGTGAAATTCAGGCCGTAGTCGGTCTGATCGCCGTTCCAGATGCGCTCGAACCGCCATGCGCCGTTTTCGTAACTGCCCTCCTCGACGCGCACAAACTGGCGTTGTTTGCCGGCTGCTGTGGGCGTGAAGTCGACGCGCGCGTGCAGAGCGGAGACCAGGAATTCATCGGCGCCGAGCTGGCCGATCAGCGCGCCGCCGCTCGGTTGCGGATTTCCGGCGGGCTCCTTGCCGAACCCAAACTGCGGCATCCCATAGGAAATCACCGCGCGCCACGATCCGAAGTCGAGCGTCTGGCGATGCTCGGTCGGGCTTTCTGAAACCCCCTGCAGCTTGCCCTCGAAGCTGAGCCGCGCCAGTTCGCGATCCATCGGCGCAGCGATGGC
>JBAVUB010000127.1:0-1964 GCA_049696575.1 Acidobacteriaceae bacterium
CCACTCGTGCGCCGGCTCCCAATCGCACTGCGCCAATGCGGTTCCAACTTCGGTGCCGTCCTCTCCGAAGAGAGTCAGTGCAAAGCGATAGGGAAAGGTAAGCATCGTCCGCTGTCCTTGTTCGTGATTCCGTGGTTAGCGCAACCCCGCATCGATGTTCGGTTGCAGGGTCAGCCTGTCCTTCCGTTCGAGTGCATCCGCGATTTTTTCGGAAGAATGTAAATGCCTTCCCTCCCGCTCCAGCCGTGCGTGGTACGTCAGTGGCGCCCCGCTGGTGTCCTGGCGGGGCAGATTCATGCGTGGAAGTACCTCGTTGATCAACTCGCCCACGGTATTCGCGGTGCTGGCGCCCGCCACCGAGAAAACCTTCTGGCCCGATACGTCGCTGATCTCCAGTTCGATTTCTTCTGCTACTTCAGCTTTTCCCATACTTAGTTCTCCTTTTCGTCGGCATTGTGTTAGTTAGTTGAAAAATTCCGTGCGGCCAGGTAACAACGAGCTGCCGCTTCGTTCAGCAATAAGCTCGCTTCGCGGGAGCAAACGCGGTACGCCAAGGAAAGCGCCGCGAGGCTATGGTCCATCTCCTCCACCACCGGCGCGGCCGGGACCCCGACCTGAAGCCCGACAATTTCCTGCTCCTCCCGTTGCACGCCAAAAGCGCGCACAAGACGCAGCCCACCCGTAGCTGTCAGCAGAAAAACGGCGAGCGATTGACGGGCAGCTCCCGCAGTTGCGTTCAGCCGGGCGAGCTCAACATTTACAACAAGGCCGTCCCCAGCCGCGCGGATCCGTGCCGGAGGCAGAGATTCCGCATCGAGTTCCACAGATAGATCGCCGGGCCCCCGCTCCGTGCACGTCCACGCACTCTCCCTCAGCAATTCAGCCACTCCCGCAACCGACGCCTCCGCGCCGCGCGCCTCAGCAGGAACCTCAGGCGGCTCCACGGGCTTCAGAATCTGAGCGCCGTGGTGGAACCCATCCAGAGCGCACTGGATTCTCCGGCAGAGTTGCGCCTCATCCACTACCGCAATGTCCGCTCGCAGATCGAGACGCCGGCTCTTCGCGTCAAACGCAAACTTGACGCCGCCCGCCAGCGAGTCGTTGCCGAACAAGGCTCGCTCCAAAGCGCCCCCACCTGCCGCGTCTGCCCCGACGTCGCACGCCAGGTGAAGGAACCCTTCCTCCAACGATGCTTCCAACGGCAGCCGCGCGCCGTTCTGCGCCACGCACTGCCAGCGCCACGGCCCGTCCTGCTTCACCTGCTCGAAGCATCGGTCGAGAACGCGCATCGTCACCGCGGCGCTTTCGCTGGCAAAAGTCATAGCGGCTTCATCTCCAGGTGGAGCGGTCTGCGTTTCAGCGGGCGCCGGTCAACAGGAAACCGGCTCTGGTTCTCCCGCGCCCACGCGCACGCAACTTTGTTCAGGCTGTCGTTTTCCCTCGGATTGAATTTGTTCCAGGTGAGAATTTCGAAGACCTGGTACAAAATGTCGACCAGCGCCGTGCCCGGCGTAAGCCTCCCAATACATATCAGCGGAAGCTCCATGCTCACGTTGGGGTGCCACACTCCCGGTCTGAACAGACGCAGAATCTCAAAAGGGTCGGCCCGCCGAAGATAGTCGGGCGGGAAAAATATCCCCACCGCAAACTCGCTCGCCTCCCCGATCTCGCCATCCTCGCCGCGCACCAGACCGTTGCAGCGGAATTCCGCGATGAAATGCGGCGGAGCCATCGGGGGAATATGCAACCGCAACAAATCGCTGGACTCCGCCAGCGCCATTCCCTCCTCCAGCTGGCGCGCCATGAAGCGCTCATAAACTTGATCGCCATGGCTGATCCGTCCCTCCGCGCTCATGCCGCCTCCACCAGCAGCCGATGCCGCTCCCCGCTGCTCACAATGTCTCCAGCACGCAATCCCACCTGCGCCAGCGTGAGCCCCCCGTACTCGCCGGCCAGTGTGGAGT
>JBAVUB010000128.1:0-1999 GCA_049696575.1 Acidobacteriaceae bacterium
GACCTGGGACGGTTGCGGCGCGCGGAGATGGGCGCGGCGTGCGCGGTGCTGGGCGTGACACGCTGCGAGGTGCTGGATTTTCCCGATGGCGCGCTGGCGCAACAGGATTTCGAGGAGATGGTGGGGATTGTGGTGGAGCGCATCCGGCTGCGGCGGCCGCAGGTGGTGCTGACGTTTGGCGGGGATGGCGGGGTGAATCTGCACCGGGATCACACGGTGATTTCGGCGGTGACGACGATGGCGTTTCACTGGGCTGGGCGGGGGGAGATTTTTCCTTCGGAGACCCAACCGTATGCGCCGCAGAAGCTGTATTACGTGAGCACTCCATTTGTGAGCGTGCGGGACCGGCCGGAGTTGACGCAATTGGCGGCGACGGTGCCGTGGTCGTTGACGCTGGAGTTGGGAGAGCTGAGCGAGCGCAAGCTGGAGGCGTTCCAAAAGCACCACACGCAGCAGGGAGTGCTGACGCGGGTGGGCGATCAGGTGAAGAAGGCGATGAGCGTGGAGCGGTATTTGCTGGCGGCGCGGCGGGGCGTGGCTTCGGTGGCGGAGGATGGCGGGATGTGGGCCGGGATTGAAGACGATGGAGCAGGGAATAGGCAATAGGGAATAGGGAATAGAGCAGCAGTCGGCGCTCGGCTCTTCGTTCCACTCACGCAGAGTGACATTCGTTTCGTTGATTGGCGGTTGTGGGTATCGTGGACAGGGTATCTCCTGATAAAGAGAACATGAGGCACGACCCATGACGGAACCTGTGATCCGGACGAAGTTGTATGGTTTTACCCTCCTGAATCATCCCCGCTACAACAAAGGCACGGCGTTTACGGAAGACGAGCGCGACGCATTCGATCTGCATGGGCTGCTGCCTCCGCATGTGGGGACGCTGGAGGAGCAGATTGCGCGGCGGAAGAAGGTCTTCGATCAGTTCGAGACGGGGTTTGAGAAGTACAGCTTCATGCGCGATCTGCAGGACATCAACGAAACGCTGTTTTACGCGCTGGTGACCTCGTACGTGCGGGAGATGATGCCGATTGTTTACACGCCGACGGTGGGGGAGGGATGCCAGCGGTTCAGCGAGATTTGGAGGAAGCCGCGGGGATTGTTTTTGAGTTATCCCAACCAGGCGCGGATCGAGAAGATTTTGTCGCACAAGCGGTACGACAACGTGCGGGCAATTGTGGTGAGCGAGGGGGAGCGGATTCGGGGGCTGGGCGATCAGGGCGCGGGGGGGATGGGGATTCCGATCGGGAAGATGGCGCTGTACACGGCGCTGGGCGGGATCCACCACGAATATTGTTTGCCGGTGCTGCTGGATGTGGGGACGGATAACGAGGAGCGGCTGGAGAATCCGATTTATATCGGATGGCGGCACAAGCGGGTGCGAGGGCCGGAGTACGACGCGTTCGTCGAGACGTTTGTGAAGGCGGTGGAGCGGCGGTGGCCGCATGTTTTGTTGCAGTGGGAGGATTTTGCGGGGACGAATGCGGCGCGGCTGCTCGCGAAGTATCGGGACCGGCTGTGCACGTTCAATGACGACATTCAGGGGACGGCGGCGGTGGTGCTGGCGACGTTGCTGGCGGCGATGAAGGCTTCGGGAGCTTCGCTCAGGGAGCAGCGGATTGGGATTTTAGGATTTGGGTCGGCGGGGATCGGGATTGCGAATTTGCTGGTGAAGGCTTTGCAGGACGAGGGGCTGACGGAGCAGGAGGCGCGGGGACGGATTTACGCGATGGGTCGGCCGGGGCTGCTGGTGGAGGGGGCGGAGGGGATTCATCCGGAGCAGACGGAGTATGTGCGGGCGGCGGCCGATATTGCGGGCTGGCAGGTGGGGGATGCCAGGAAGATTGGGCTCGAAGAAGTGGCGCGGAACGCGAAGATCACGGTGCTGATTGGGGTGGCGGCGAAGGCGGGGATGTTTACGGAGGACGCGATTCGGGCGATGGCGAAGAACACGGAGCGGCCGGTGATTTTCCCGTTGTCGAATCCGACGTCGAAGAGC
>JBAVUB010000129.1:0-4517 GCA_049696575.1 Acidobacteriaceae bacterium
CTCCCGGTCCGTCCGCGTCGACCCCAGCCCTTCATCCTCGAAGAACTCCACATCCGCCTGCAGAAATTCCCGCGATTCGTCCAGCCCTTCAATCTCGAACCGCTGCACGCCCTCGCAAAGAATATCCATCTGCCCGTCGGCAAACCGCTCCACCACCCGCACGATCTGCGCCGTGCACCCGATGATCGCCATCTGATCCCCGTCCGACCGCACCACCCCAAACGGCTTCTTCTCCCGCAGGCATTCGCCCACCATCTCCCGATATCGCTTCTCGAAGATATGCAGCGGCAGCGCCGCTCCCGGAAAAAGCACCGTCTCCAGGGGGAACAGGGGAATTCTCATGATTCAGACATTATGATCGCCTCTTGCCTCCCCGTCTTGTACATTACCGACTCACTCCGCATTTTGTTCCGCAGTACCCCACACCCCGTTACCACCAAGTGTTCCTTTTGCCTCCTGTCTCCTGTCTCCCGTCTCCTGTCTCCTGCCTCCTGTCCCCCCAATTTTTCTGAACGCTGAGCGCCGGGTGCCCCACGTCCCTGCAGTTGGGGACGTGGGAATCGCGCAAAGCGCGCCGCTTTCCTATCCGCTATCCGCGGTTTCTCCGACCACTGTTCACTATTCCCTATTCCCTACTCCCCGTCGTACTCCTCCATCATCGCCTCCATCTCCCGCAGTGCATGCTGGTTCCCCGTCCGCCGTGCGCTCTCCATCCCCTCCACCAGCTTCTGTTTCGCCTCCGCACCCCGTCTCGCCTTCGCCAGCGTCTGCGCTGCCATGAAATACCCCGCTGTGTAATCCGGATGATCCGCCACCAACTGTCCGAATTCGGCCACCGCCGCCTCCGTCTCCCCGCGTCCCGCATATTCCATCGCCAGCCCGTACCGCGCGAACGCATTCTTCGGATCCTGCTCCAGAATCTCCTTCAGACTCGCAACTTTATCCATGCCGCTCCCGTCATCCTCCCTTGCCTCTATCCTTCCCCCGCTCCGCAACTGTAGCAAAGCGAGACTGCAGTTACCCCACGCCGTGTTACTCGCGCTTTTCTGTTGTGAGCAGCCAGTTCGCCGCAGTATCGTGGATACGCCACGCGGATCGCCTAAAGCGGCTCAGCTAAAACGGTTCCGGACCCCATCCCGTCCGGGGAGTGTACCAGCATGCTTCAATTTCGGGCCCCACATTGCACTTTGCGTATTGCTCTGCCAGCCACCCTCCTTTGCCTCTCCGCTGCGCTCTCCGCGCCGGCCCAGTCTCCCTCGCAACCCGCGCCCGCGCCAACTGCCCAAACTGCCCCCAAGCCCCCCGCCGCCACCGATTTCAGCACCACCGTCGATGAAGTCTCCCTCGACCTCGTCGTCCGCAATAAAAAAAACAAGCCCATCCTCGATCTCAAACCCTCTGACCTCGCCGTCACTGACAACGGTGCGCCCGTCAGCCTCTCCGATCTCCACCTCGTCACCGGCCAGTCCACTTCCGATCACCTCGTCACCTTCCTCTTCGATCGACTCGATCCTTTCCCGGCCAAGGCCGCTCGCGACATCGCCAACAAAATGCTCCGAGCCATCCCCGACAAGGGATACTCCTTCGCCGTTCTTCAGATGAACGGCCGCCTTCGCCTCGTCCAGAGCTTTACCACCAGCCGCGACCTCCTCGACAAAGCCATTCTCTCCGCCACCGCTCCCAACCCACCAGCCACTGACTCCGGCCTCAGTCCCGCGGAACAGGCACTCATCTCCGTGGCCCAGGGTGACTCCCTTACTGTCGATGCTGCCGACCGTGCCCGCGCCCGCCTGCTCGTCACCGGCCTCGAAGAATCCCAGCGCATCCTCGAAGACCAGCATTCCTACCCCTCCCTTTCCGCCCTGCTCGCCCTCGCCCGCACTCAGCGTCAGATCACCGGCCGCAAGCTGGTCGTCTACTTCGCTGAGGACCTCAACGCCAACTCCGATACCCGCGACACCATCAAGTCCATCGTCGGCCAGGCCAATCGCGCTGGCGTCACCATCTGCGCCGTCGACACCGATCCTCTCGATAAACAGGCCGGCGACCGCATGATGGGTGCCATGGCCATGGCATCCCAGGGTCCCGGCGCCTCCATCGCCGCAGCCGATAAACTCGCCGGCAACGGCTTCGCCCGCGGTGCATCCGGCAATGCCAATGGTATCGGCGGAGCCCTCGACGCCGCCCAGAACATGACCAACTTCGAGTTCGACAGCATGGAGGACATCAAAAGTCCCCTGGTCGGCCTCGCAACCGATACCGGTGGCATCTACATCCGCGCCGGCGGCAGCATCAAAAAGCCCCTCGATCAGCTCCACAACGACCTCACCTCCTACTACGAAGCCGCCTACACTCCCGCCATCAAAAACTACGACGGACAGTTCCGTCCCATCGCCGTTCAGCCCCTGCGCAAAGACCTCATCGTCCGCACCCGTTCCGGCTACTTCGCCGTGCCTCCCGGTACCGGCACCGGCATTCGCCCCTTTGAAGTCCCTCTTCTCAATATCCTTTCCAGTCCCGATCTCCCCACCGCCCTCGCCTTCCATGCTGCCGTGCTCCGCCTCGGCCAATTACCCGACGGCAACAGCGGCGCCCTCACCGTCGAAGTCCCCGTCTCCCAGCTCGAAGTCCACGACGACGGCAACACCCACCTCTCCTCCGTCCACCTTTCCATCGTTGCCCTCGTCAAAGACAGCAAAGGCGCCATCCTCCAGCGCTTCAGCGAAGACATCCCCCGCCACGAAGCCCCTGACATCATGCGCGGCGAGCAGAACCAGTTCATCACCATGCAGCGCCATTTCTCAGCTGAGCCCGGCACCTATACCCTCGAAACCGCCGTCCTCGACCGCCTCAGCAACAAAGCCGGCGCACAGCGCTCCACCTTCACCATCGATCCCGTCCCCCACGGCCCCGCGCTCAGCGACATCGCCCTCATTCGCTCCGTCGAACCCATGCATGAGCAGACCGAGACCTTCGAGCCCATGCGTTACATGAACGGCCGCGTCGTTCCTGACCTCAGCAACGAGCTCCCTGAGAACACCCGCAGCCTTTCCCTCTTCTTTATGGTCCATCCCCTGCCCGGCAACACCACCCAGCCGCAACTCGAGATGCAGATCATTCGCAATGGCAACCTGCTCGGCAAAATGCCTTTGACCCTCGCCAAAATCTCCGGCACCGGCGCCGCCATTCCTTACCTCGGCGCCATCCAGGGTCACGTCTTTCCCCCCGGCAACTACCAGATCAAAACCGTCCTCACCCAGGATGGCCAGACCGCCTCCAGTACCACTTCCTTTTCCGTTGAAGGAACCATCGCCGCTTCCACCGCCCCCAATCCTTCTTTCACCACCACATCGGATACCGGCGACCTCGCCGCCGACCAGCACCTCACCGCCAACTCTGCCACCGCCAACAGCGAATTCGTAATCGCCAGCCCCGCCAACCCCGTCCCCCCGCCCACCGCTGCCGACATTCAGGGCATGATCGATGGCGCTCGCCTGCGCGCCCTCGCCTGGTCTGAAACCCTGCCCAACTTCTTCTGCGTCGAAATCACTGACCACTCCATCGACCCCACCGGCCGCGGCGACTGGCACCACAAAGACACCGCCATCCAGCTCATGCGCTACGTCGACCACAAAGAAACCCGCACCACGCTCGAGCTCAACGGCCAGAAAAATACCCTCGACGAGCATGGCGCCATCGGCGCGCTCCCCGATGAAGTCGACTTCGCCCACTCCGTCGGCGAATTCGGCGGCATGTTCCAGCTGGTCTTCGATCCTGCCGCCAAAGCCAAATTCACCTGGAAAGAATCCGATGTCCTCGACGGCCAGCCCGTCCAGGTTTTTGCCTTCCAGGTCGCGCAGCCCAACTCCAGCTTCGATCTCACCGGCCTCAACAACCGCCAGCACACCGTCGCCTTTCACGGCCTCGTCTATCTCGATACCGGAACCCGCAGCGTCCGCCGCATCTCCATCGACGCCGACGACATTCCCGACATCCTCCAGGTCCGCGCCTCCAGCATGTCCGTCGATTACTCCTGGATCTCCATCAACAATCATGACTACCTGCTGCCCATCCGCGGCGCCATCAGTCTCCGCGAAGGCAAGCACCAGGCCGTCCTCAATGAATTCGAGTTCCGCAACTACCGCCGCTTCGGCTCCCAGATCCGCATCCTCAGCAAAGAAGAATCCAAAAACCTCCAGCACAACTAACCGCAGGGCGCCGGGTGCCCCACGTCCCTGGCCTGAGCGAGCAAAGCGAGTCGAATGGCTCCCTGCAGTCGGGGATGTGGGAACGCGCAAAGCGCGTCGCTTTTCTATCCGCTATCCGCTATCCGCTTCTGGTTTTCCTGATCACTGACCACTGATCCCTGTACCCCTCCCCTGTACCCTGTCCCCTGTCCCCTGTACCCTGAAAGCAAGGAGTTCCCGCATGGACCTCACCGGCCCCGCGCTGCCCGCGCGTTCCGTGGCCCACTCGCAATCCGAAATGACCGAGCTCGTCCTGCCCAACGACACCAA
>JBAVUB010000130.1:0-2945 GCA_049696575.1 Acidobacteriaceae bacterium
CGGTAGTTGAGCAGCGCCAACAGCATCTCGAGCAGCTCGGGCCTGACGCCGCTGAATCCTTTAGCCAGTACGTTGGCGCGAAGCAACAGCATGGCGCGGACTTCTTCTTCCGGCAGCGGCTTGCCGACGCCACACGCATGGCTGCGGACCAGATTCTGCTGCAGGGCCCGAACCTCGCCCGGCTCGATGCGCACATCGGAAAGCTTGCCGAACCCGGTGTTCACGCCATACGCGGTTTCGCCGCGCCTGAGCACGCCATCCACCACGGCCCGTGACGACTGGATACGCGGCAGCGCCACCGGATCGAGTGCAGCCGCGCGCCCGCCCAAAGCAACTTCGGAGATTTCTTCGAGCGTGAGTGGCTGGCCAGCCAGCAGCAGGGGCGATGACATCACCGAACAGGGTACAGGCTGCAGCACGCAGGGTCGAGAGGGAAACGAAATCCTACGCGACCACCGGCTGCTTCACCCTCGAACCTCTTACTCCATACCACGCGATGTAGAAGAAGCAGAGAATCGGGAGAATAAAAGCGTGGTGGACGCCAACCCGGTCCGCCAGCACGCCCTGCAGTTCGGGAATAATCGCTCCGCCGACAATCGCGGTGATCAGAAGACCGGAAGCTTCGCCGGTGAGCGGGCCCATTTCTGCAACCCCCAGCGTGAAAATCGTGGGGAACTGAATGGAGTCAAACAGACCCACCAGCAAGATGCTCCAAACCGCCAGGCCGCCGTCGGTGAACATCGACACCACCACCAGCAGCGCCGCGCACAGCGCAAACACGCTGAGCATCTTGCCCGGGCTCACCTTCTGCTGTAACCCCGAGCCGATAAAGCGCCCCACCATCAGGCCGCCCCAGTACAGCGGTACCCAGGTACCGATCACCTTCGTCGCCAGACCCAAAATGTTCGCGGACAAGGCATGCATCGATCCACCACCAGCCGCAGTCGCGAGCCCGCCAATCTCCGGCAGCGCAAAGTAATTGATCAGAAAACTGCCGATCGAAACTTCCGCGCCCACGTAAACAAAAATTGCAATTGCCCCGAACACAACATGGGGATAATGCCACATGCTTTTTGCCGGCTTGTTCAGTTCGCTGGGGCGGTAATCTTTAGTCGTCTCGATGCGCGGAAACTTGTACATCGCGATCGCGAGGCCGAGCAGCACCAGCGCCAGCGCGATCCCGACATAAGGAATGTTGACCGTCGACGCCTCGTGAATCTGATACGCCTTATGCACCGCAGGCGACATCTTCGAAACGTCCTGGACTTTACCGGCGGTACGCAGAATCAGGAACGCCCCAAAGATGGGCCCTGCGACGGTGCCCAGCGAATTGAACGCCTGGGTCAGGTTCAGCCGGCTTGACGCGGTGCGCGGCGGCCCCAACACCGTCACATACGGATTCGCCGCGACCTGCAGCGCCGTGATCCCCGCGGCCAACACAATCAGCGCGCCCAGGAACAGCGGATAAGAAGGCACCTTCGCAGCGGGAATAAACAACAGCGACCCGACACCCATGATCAGCAATCCCGCGACCATCGTCTTCTTGTAACCGATCCACTCCACCACCTTGCCCGACGGAATCCCCAGCAACGCATAGGTCGTGAAGAACGCGAACTGCACCAGCATCACCCTGGTGTAGTTCAGTTCAAAGATCGACTTCAGATGCGGGATCAGAATGTCGTTCAGCGAGGTCAGGAACCCCCACATGAAAAACAGGGTCGTGACCATGGCCAGCGCGCTGCCGTAGCTGGCGCCTTCGCCGGATGTGACCTTAATCGATGCGGAACTGCTGGAGCCGGAAATTGCCATAATGGGTTAGTGAGCCTCGTTCCTGTAAATGTCCGGATTTGGACACGGGAGTGCAGCGCATTGAGGAGAAAGTGCCACTGGCGATCATATCGTGCCCGGTCCTCGCATGCGGCCTAATTACGGCCCAGGAACGCCGTCGCACGGCAGTACCGTAATCCGGTAGGGAACCCTTTCCTCCCTGAAACTTTAGAGGCCTCCACCCGTCAGATCACCAGTGCTCCCCACGCGATACCATGGAATGAGGATGATTCGAGCAGGAAAGCCGTGTGCGGCCCTTGCCGCGCTTTGCTTCGTTTCCATGATTGCGGGCGCGGCGCGATCACATTCGCAGGCGCAGCCGGCTGCTGCGTCGAACCGCGTCATCGGCACCGTCGCCTCGGTCAGCGGCAACACCGTGTCGGTGAAAACCGATGCTGGCGCCACCGTCGCGGTGAGTGTGCCCGATACTGCGCGTATTGTCCGCACGGCGCCCGGATCGAAAACCCTCACTGGGGCGACCAAAATCGCCGTGGGCGACATTGGCACAGGAGATCGCGTCCTCATGGCGGTTGCGGGCGATCCACCTTCTGCCACCGTCGTCATTGTCAATAAGGCAAGCGACATCGCCGCCAAACAGCAGCAGGATCAGGCTGACTGGGCTCGTCGCGGCGTCGGCGGCCTGGTCAAATCCGTCGATGCGGCCGCTGGAACTGTAACCATAACGGCGACCAATCGCACCATTACGATCCACACCACGCCGAACTCGATCATCCGCCGCTACGCGCCTGACTCGGTGAAGTTCAGCGACGCGCAGGCCTCGACTCTGGCGGCCATTCAACCTGGCGATCAGGTAACGGCGCGCGGCGAACGCAGCGGCGACGATGTGACCGCCGACGAAATCGTCTCCGGTTCTTTCCGCAACATTGCCGGCACCGTGGTTTCGACCGATGACAGTGCTGGAACCTTCACTGTGAAGGATCTGGTCACCAGGAAGACCGTCACCATCAAAACCACGCCTGATTCCGATCTGCGCAAGCTTGATCCGCAGATGGCGCAAATGATGGCCATGCGGCTGAGGTCTGGCGCTTCGGGTGCGACCGGTGCTGGCGGTGCTGCCGCTCAACGCGGCGCGGGCGGCGGCGCTCAAGGTGTTGCAG
>JBAVUB010000131.1:0-3685 GCA_049696575.1 Acidobacteriaceae bacterium
GAGCGCACATCGCGGCGCAGCGGGGCCTCCTTCAAATCGCCGGAGCGCGCTTCGAGCTCAGCGAGGCGCTCGGTCCAGCTCTCGGGTTTCCAGAGAGGCGGCATCTGTTCTGATTAAATCAGAGTGCGATGCGACGGCGGCCGGGCGCGGAGTTGCTGGCCGAGATTTTGCCGAGGTCGATTTCGATGGGCGATGCGACTGCTGGGGCGGTCATGATCCGGGCTGCGGAGGCTAGCGACGTTTCCGCGATGGCCGCGATTCGCGCGCAGGTGTGGGAGACGCAGGCGTATTGGGAGCGGCGGATTGGCTGCTATCTTCGGGGCGAAATCGGTGCGCAGCATGCTCTGCAGGGACACGCTGCCGTTTTCGTAGCCATCCGCGAGGGAACCGTGATTGGGTTCATCGCGGGTCATCGCACGACGCGTCATGGATGCCAGGGTGAGCTGGAGTGGATCGACGTCGTCGCAACGCATCGGCGGCAGGGCATCGCCGGTCAGCTGATCGTCACGCTGGCTGGATGGTTTGTGGAGCGGAAGGCGCTGCGGGTCTGCATCGACGTGAAGCCGGAGAACACCGCCGCGCGCGGACTTTACGCGAAGTTTGGCGCGCAAACGCTCAATCCCCACTGGATGGTTTGGGAAGACGTGCGCGTAGCGTTATCGACGTGACCTCGCGATCATCGCCCGGCCCAGTGGTGATTGAGGTATCCTCGTTGGGTTATGCGCAGACAGGTTTTGACGTTTCTTGCTGTGGCGGCGCTTGGGAGCGTCCCCGTTTCCGTTTTCGCGCAACAGCCGGCGACGCAACCCAAGCCGGAAGAGACGGAGGTCTGGACGCCGGTGCCTCCCATCGTCACGCCGGGCGCGACGGATTCAGCGCCGCCCTCGGACGCAATTGTTCTCTTCGATGGCAAGAACGAGGACGAGTGGGTTTCGGCGCAAGACCACACGCCCGCGCGGTGGATCGTTGGAGACGGCGTGTTGTTGGTGGCCAAGGGCACCGGCAACATCGAGACGAAGCGCAGCTTTAAGGATTACCAGCTGCACATTGAGTGGAAGATTCCGGAGAACATCACCGGCAGCGGGCAGGCGCGTGGCAACAGCGGCGTGTTTCTGGCTTCGCTGGGGCCGGGCGACGCGGGCTACGAGCTGCAGGTGCTCGACTCCTACAACAACACGACGTATGTGAACGGCCAGGCGGCGAGCATTTACAAGCAGAGCCCTCCACTGGTGAATCCGAACCGCAAGCCGGGCGAGTGGCAGAGCTATGACGTGGTGTGGACTGCGCCGACGTTCAACACCGACGGTTCACTGAAGACGCCCGCGTACGTCACGGCGTTCTTCAACGGCGTGCTGGTGCAGAATCACTTCCAGCTGAAGGGGCAGACGCTGTACATCGGGCAGCCGTTCTACAAGGCGTATGATCGCGCGCCCATCAAGCTGCAGGCACACGGCGACAAGAGCGAGCCGATCAGCTTCCGCAACATCTGGGTGCGGCCGCTCGATTAGCGGCGGCCTGCTTAGACCAGCTTCATCGCCTCGGGATCCCACTTGACGATCGCATCGCGCTCGTAGCTTAAGTTGCTCAGCAGCGCCGCGCCGGCTGCGCGAAATCCGAAGACGGCATCTTCGACGACCGGCTGCCGCGACCGGACGGATGCGAAAAAGTTTTTCAGGTGATCGTAGCTGTCGCTGTAATCGCGCGGCGCGACATATTTGTCGTAACCGACGCGGGTGGGTGCGGTTGGTTCGACCAGCGGGTATTTCTGCCGGTACGCGGCAGTGATCTGCTTCTGCATCGCATCGGTGAACGAGCCGATCATCAGCCCCGGCTCCGTTTCGCGCGGCACGCGGTTCACGCTGACGGAGTTGCCGGCGATCTCCATGGTGCCCTCCGAACCGGAGAAGATGAAGCCCTCGCCCTCCGTCCCGCCGTCGACGAAGTTCACGCGCAGGCTCAGGTTGAAGCCCTCCGGATAGTCGAAGAGGCCGAGCATCACGTCGGGAGCGTCGCGTCCATCTTTCCAGAAGCGCAGCCCGCCGGTGGCCATGGCTCGCGTGGGCCCATGTGCGCCGGTGATGAAGTGCGTCCCGCTGAAGAGGTGGACGAACAGGTCTCCGGCGACGCCGCTGCCATAGGCCTTCCATTTGCGCCACTGGAAAAAGTGTTCACCGTTGAAGGGAATCTTCGGTGCGGTGCCCAGAAAACGCGGCCAGTCGCAGGTTTCGGTCGATGCGTCGGGAGGAACGGTGTAGTTCCACGCGCCGATTGACGAATTGCGATCCCACCACGCGGTGACCATATTGAGCTGGCCGATCGCCCCTGCGGCGAGCAGTTCTTTCGCCTTGGCGTAGACAATCGAGCTAACGCGCTGGCTGCCCACCTGCAGGATGCGCTTGGTCGCTCTGGACGCTTCGATCATGGCCGGCCCATCGCTGTAAAGATGGATCATCGGCTTCTCGCAATAGACGTCCTTGCCCGCCTTCATCGCGTCGATCGAAGCCTCCTTGTGCCAGTGGTCGGGCGTGCCGATAATGACCGCGTCAATGTCGTTGCGCGCGAGGATTTCGGCATAGTCGCGCGTGGCGAGAATGTCGGCGCCCCACAGCTCTTTGCTGTGCGCGAGGCGGCCATCGTAGCAGTCGGCGACCGCTACGAGCTTGACGCCGGGCACGGTGACCGCGACCTTCGTGTCGTATTGGCCCTGCCCGCCCGCGCCGATGAGGGCAATCTGGATGTGGTCGTTGGCCGCGACCGGCTTTTCGGGCTCAGTTTGCTGGGGCGTGAGCAGCGTCCCCGGCTGTCCCGGCTCGGCCATCGCGTGCAACCGCGCTGCCAGCATGGCCTGTGTCGTTGCCGTCCCAGCCACCTTAAGAAAGCTTCTGCGATTCACGCGCATTCCCCCGAATTCTGAAATAAAAACGCCCCTGCCACCATAATCTTTTTCGGGGGACTTTGCCGCGTGGACGTGCAATTCAAGCAACCCAAGGTGACCATCATTTAGTCACGAAAGTGCGCCTGCTGACTGGACCAGCCGGGCGTGCCCACCCGCTGCGATAAAATCGAAATTGCCGGAGTATGCACAGCGCGGACCTGCTTCAGGCCCGCCCCCCGCGGCCATCCCGCCGCCACATTCCGCACTTATCGACGGCAAGGAGCCTTACCCGTATGGCGATTCCCGCCACCCAGCTGCGCCCGGGCATGATCATTAAGCACAACAACGATCTGCACTCGGTGTTTTCCGTGGAGCACCGCACGCCCGGCAACCTGCGCGCGTTCATCCAGGCCAAACTGCGCAACCTGCGCACCGGCGCCATGTTCGAGCACCGTTTCCGCTCGCCCGATCCCATCGAGCGCGTTGTGGTCGACGAAATCCCGATGGATTTCCTCTACAACGACGGCGACGACTACTACTTCATGAATATCGAGAACTACGAGCAGACACACCTGAAACGGGACACCCTGGGCGACGCTGTTGAGTACCTGATCCCCAACCTGCAGATCAAGGTTTCGTTCCACGATGGCCTCGCGGTCGGCATCGAGCTCCCGCAGACGGTCGAGCTCACTGTGGTCGAAACCGAACCCGGGCTCAAATCCGCGACGGCTTCATCGGTGACCAAGCCGGCGAAGACCGAAACCGGACTCGTGGTGCAGGTCCCGCCGTTCATCAATGAGGGGGAAAAGA
>JBAVUB010000132.1:0-8050 GCA_049696575.1 Acidobacteriaceae bacterium
CCTGGTACCCTGTTCCCATGCCCGACCCGATGTCCCTGACCCTCCCTCAAGCAGATCCCGAAGTCTCCGCCGCCATCGACGCCGAAATCCGCCGCCAGCACGAAGGCCTCGAGATGATCGCCTCGGAGAACTTCGTCAGCCGCGCTGTTCTGGAAGCCGCAGCCTCCGTCTTCACCAACAAATATGCTGAGGGCTATCCGGGACGCCGCTATTACGGCGGGTGCGAGTACGCCGACGTCGTCGAAAACCTGGCCCGCGACCGCGCCAAACAGATCTTTGGCGCCGAACACGCCAACGTCCAGCCCCACTCCGGCTCCCAGGCCAACGCCGCCGCCTACTCTGCCCTCCTCCAGCCCGGCGACACCATCCTCGGCCTCGACCTTGCCATGGGCGGCCACCTTACCCACGGCCACAAGCTCAACTTCTCCGGCAAGCTCTATCGCGTCGTCTCCTACGGCGTCCGCAAAGATACTGAAACCATCGACTACGACGAGCTCGAGCAGATCGCCCTCCGCGAGCACCCCAAAGTCATCATCGGCGGCGGCAGCGCCTATCCTCGCTTCTTTGACTTTGCCCGCATGCGCCAGATCGCCGACGCATCCGGCGCCATCCTCATCGTCGACATGGCCCACTTCGCCGGACTCGTCGCCGGCGGCGTCCATCCCTCGCCCGTCCCGCACGCGCAGATCGTGACCACCACCACCCACAAAACCCTTCGCGGACCCCGCGCCGGCCTCATCCTCTCCCGCCAGGAATTCGCGCAGGCCATCGACAAGTCTGTCTTCCCCGGCCAGCAGGGTGGACCGCTGGTGCACATCATCGCCGCCAAAGCCGTCGCCTTCCGCGAGGCTCTCCAGCCCGACTTCAAAACCTACGCCGCGCAAATCGTCGCCAATGCCAAAGCGCTCGCCGCCGCGCTTTCCGACGCCGGCTACCGCATCATCTCCGGTGGAACCGACACCCACCTCATGCTCGTGGACGTGTACGCCAAGGGCATGCTCGGCAGCGAAGCCGAGGCCGCTCTCGGCGAGGCCGGCATCACCGTCAACAAAAACGCCATTCCCTTTGACACGAATCCACCGCTCAAACCCTCCGGCATCCGCATCGGCACGCCCGCCCTCACCACCCGCGGCATGAAGGAAGCCGAGATGCGCGTCATCGGCGGCTGGATCGCCGACGCCCTCGAGCACAGCACCGACTCCGCCGCCCTCGCCCGCATCCGCCGCCAGGTCCTCGAACTCGCCGAGCAGTTCCCCCTCTACGGCTGGCTCCGCGAACCCGCCAGCGTCACACAGTAGATAGCCCCACGAATCGGTATCGGCGGGGCGCACTCCGCTACTTCCGGATTGCCGTTGACACTACCGCAATCGCTGAAAACTCCTAGAAGTCGCGGCTCCCAGGAGCGGAGGCGCAGCAAATTCACCGAAAGGCAGACCACGCAGAGACTTCGAGGCAGACGATCTTGAGTTCCCCTCAATCTGCTCATTTGTCCGTGCGGATAAGGACAAGGTGTTTGCCGCTTTTATCCGAAGGACTAAGACCAATCACATCGCCATCAAAGAAGGCGTATCCGAGCTCCGATGGCTTGGCGCCTCTGTTCTGACCTTGGAGCATGAAATGGCCGGATACGATCACGTCTCCCGTCCAGTCGTTATAGGTTGTGCAATCGTCGTAATCCCTTTCCTTGTTGTAGTAGCAGTCGATGTAACTACCGCCGTCAGCGCCTCCGGACCAGGCAGCTGTCTCCGGAACTGATTTTGGACGATGCATTGGGGCATAGCCTCTATAGTCATCGTTGAGCTGAGAAGAGCGCAGAAACCATCCGGCAACGAGGCCCAGCAAGACAAGGCTTCCATACAAGGCGATGCGATTTACTGTGTGCACTGCTCAACGATATACTCGCGGTCGGCGTCTTTGTATGATCACTGATCCAGGAAGGGATTTATTTCAAGCAAATTCCATAATCTCGGCGTCTTCCACAGCCAAACCGTCGTCGCTGGCCGGTTCTTAGAGGATCGTCGCTACCCGGTATCTTCGTACACAGCGAGTCAGGGTCGAATTGCATTTTTGCCGGGTGCCCCACATCCCTGGTTTAGGGGATGTGGGAAAGCGCGCGAGCGCGCCTTCTTGCCCTATGCCAGGGCACGAGTTTACAGGTCGCGTCCCCCTCTTCGCTTGAGTGGGACAGAGCCACACCTTTCCGTGCTAACGAAGAACCGCAAAAACGCACCCATTCCTGCGGCCCGAGGCGGAAGATCGCAAAATGCTCGTCGAGCGACGCCGCCCGCTCGATTCCCAGCCGGCGCATCAAGCGACATAAAGCGCCCTCCCGACCGGCACCGGGATGTTCATAAAATCGCGCTTTGTACACATTGAGAGTAAGCTTGTGGCTGAGGAGCCTCATGCCCAACCAAAAATCACGCGTCACGCACAAGCATTTCCGCCTCGACGCGGTGAAGATCAGCCGCGTCCGCAAGGCCCTGCGCGCCTCCACTGAAACCGAGGCGATTGATCGAGCCCTCGACCTCGCCCTCGAGGAGCACCAGCGAAACAAGCTCGCTAGTCAAGCCCACGAGCGCTTTGTGAAAAGCGGCGTTGTCGTCCGTGACGTCTACCGCAAGCTCGGCAGCGCGAGCTGACCGCAAAGTGCCGCCGGTTCTGTTCGACTCTTCGGTCTACGTCAGCGCCTTTCGGCGTGGAGGCGATCCTTCACCGCTGTTTCGTCGATGGACCGGCGACTCGCCCCTCTGGCTCAGTTCCGTCGCCCTTGAGGAGCTTTACGCTGGCGCGCCGCGCAGGGATCATCCGATCATCGAAAAGCTCGAACATGACTTCGACACGGCAAGGCGCATCCTCGTCCCGAATTTCGGCGACTGGACCCAGGCCGGCAAAATTCTCGCGCGGCTCGCTCAAAAATATGGCTATGAAAGCATCGGCAAAGCGCGGCTCACCAACGATGCCCTTCTTGCCATGAGCGCAGCTCGCACTGGAATGACCATCATCACCGCAAACCAGCGCGCCTTCGCGCGCCTCGCGGAATTCCGCCCTTTTTCCTGGCAATCCGCCGAGTCGAACCGCCCCTAACGCACAACCGTAGACGCGCGCCGATTCTGCGGCCCAAAGCGAAAAATCGCAAAATGCTCATCGAAGGACGCCGCTCGCTCGATTCCCAGCCCGCGCATCACCGCGAAACAACCCGGTACCCCGCCGCTGTTTCGGCAAGGTTCACCCCATAGCAAGAAGCTTAAGCTCACATCGGGTGCTGTCCCTACAACTGAATGCCGGGCTTCCACTCCTTAGTACTGTCTCCGGTACCAAAACGGAACTCCTCCCTGCCCCGCATCGCTCGGGCCGGGTGGCCCATGCAAGCCCTCTTTTGGCTTGAGTGGGACAGACCCACACCTTTCCCTGCTAACGCAGAATCGTAAATGCCCGCCCATTCTGCGGCCCAAAGCGGAAGACCGCAAAATGCTCGTCGAAGGACGCCGCCCGCTCCTCCTACAACCGAATGCCGGGCTTCAACTCCTTAGTAATGTCTCCGGAACCAAAACGGAACTCTCCTGCCCCGCTGTGCTGAGGCCCGTGTGGCCCATGCAAGCCCCTTTTGGCTTCGCAGGGACAGTGCTGGTTAACCCAAAATCGTAAAAGCGCGCCCATTCTGCGGCCCAAAACGAAAGATCGCAAAATGCTCGTCGAAGGACGCCGCCCGCTCGATTCCCAGCCGGCGCATCACCGCAAAACTGGTCCGATCGACCAGCGAAAAGTCCTGGTCTCTCCACGCCAGCCCAATCTGCCACGCAGCGTCCAGATCGGCCACGCCCGCCGGCTCCAGCATCGCGACGCCACTGCGCATCCCGTCCCAAAATCGCTCGGCAGCCAGCCGCCCCAGACGATGCCGCAGCAGTGCGCACGTTTCCACCAGCACATGATCGGTCGTGACCAGCGATTCGCCCGCCTTCAGGATCGCTTTTGCCCGCCGGTTGCTTGCGTCGCCGGCATCCGCTGCCGCATACCAGACCGATGTATCGACGAAAAGACTCATCGCCACGCGCGGCGACGGTCCGCGCTCATCGCCTCAGCGATCATCGCGTCTTTCTCACCGGCGATGTTCGATCCCTCCGAACGCCCCAGATCGAAAACCGCCGCCGGATCGGCGCTGGTCTCCGGACGCGCCAGATCGCGCGCCACCAGACGCCGCACGTATTCCGCCATCGAAACGCCCAGTTCGCTGGCGCGCTTCTGCGCGCGACGCTGGGTTTCGGCTTCGAGCGTGATCTGCGTGCGTGCCATCATGATGTCGCCATCATACCATCACTTTGGCCGAAATCACCCCCGTTTGCCATGGCTCGAGCACCTAACCGCCCTTCTGCAGGCAATCCCCAAAACTTGTCAAGCTTTCCTCGCACGGTACGAAAGTGTTGTCCCTCATTCCACACGACTTCCACCACAACACCCTCAAAGAATTTTGGCGAGTTTATTCTCCGGATCTGGTATTCTGAACTTATAGTAGAAAAAGAAAAAGCCTCGCCCTGCGAGGCTTTTCCATTGCTTCCATTCGGCTCTTGCTCGGCCCAGGCCTAGCCCACTAGCCCTCTTCGCGCTCTTTAAAATTCGCGCTCTTTAAAACAACCAGCCGCTAGCCGCTTCTTCTCAATCACTTCCACTCACACGCGCCACAACGAGCCCATTTTCAAACACTTGCGGGATCGCCAAAAACAACCCGCCCTGTTTTCATACACATGCATTTTCAATAAGGGTAGAGTAGGGTCTGCCCGCAGGTTTCCCCAAAAGTCCCTCGCCGGACGCTTTTCGCTTCGCGCTCGTTCCACGCTCGCAGGGCTCGAGGTTTCCGGTTCCCAGCTGTTTCTTCTCAATCACTTCCACCCACGAGCGCCACAACTCACTCCTTTTCAGACACTTGCGCATCGATGCGCAGCAACTCACTTGTTTTCATGCACATGCATTTTTCGCAAGGCGTAGGGGTCAAACTCTAAACTCGAAACTCTAAACTCTAAGAACCAGGTTCACCGCCATGTGCCGAAACATCAAAATCCTCTTCAATTTCGATCCGCCCGTGACGCCCGACGAAATCCGCGCCGCTTCGCTTCAGTACGTCCGCAAGATCACCGGCTTTAACAAGCCCTCGCAAACCAACGAAGCCGCGTTCCAGGCTGCGGTCGAAGAAATCAGCGCTGCCTCCAGCCGCCTTCTCCACTCGCTCGCCACCAACGCACCGCCCAAAAACCGCGAAGAAGAAGCCGCCAAAGCCAAAGCTCGGTCTGCCGTTCGCTTCGGCGGTTGACTCGGGCCTCGCCAGCTGCATTCCGTCGCGTCGGACAGCCAGCGTCAATCCTGTGGAGGCACTGCGCGCAGAATAACCGCCGCTCCAGCCACTGCCTGCCGGCTGCTGGCCGCAGGCCGCAGGCCGCAGGCTAAACATACTCCCACTTGCGCGCAAACCATCGCGCCAGCACAAACAGCACCAAACCGGCGCCCACCAGCACCGCGATCTCCGGCCCAAGGCTGCTGATCGGCTCGTCGCGCCAGAAAATCTTCTGGTACCCCGAGATCGCCCACGAGTTAAACGTGAAGTAGCCGACCTTGAGCATCGCGTCGGACATCAGGAACTTCGGAAACATGCTGCCGCCCAACGCTGACATGGTCAGAATGATCAGTGTCGAAAATGCCGCCAGCTGCCCGCGCGTTCTCGCCAGGCTCGCCAGCAGCATCCCGAATGAGGCCACGGCGAACGACGTGATCGCCGTCATCACCAGGAATCCAGGAATATGCGTGAAGAAATCGAGGTGAAACACCAGCGCCGCCCACAGGAACATGATGGTCAGCTGCGCAAACGCCAGCAGCGCGGAATATGTCAGCTTTCCCAGCAGCAGCGTCGTCATCGTCACCCGCGCCGACAGCACGCGATCCAGCGCTCCGCTGTCCGACTCGTCCAGCAAGCTTCCACCCGCAGCGCTCGCCGTGAACAGCAGGAACATCACGCCAACACCGGCGGCATAATAGGAGATCATCGGGCTCTTCTTCTTTTCGCCCACCACGTCCTGAATATCGACCGCAACCATTCCTCCGGAATCCGCCGCCGGGCTTGCGGCTGCCGAGCCTGGCCCAGCGTTCTGCTGGTCCTGCATCTTGCGCAGCGCCGCCAGTTCCTGGTCCATCCGTTGCTTCTGCTTCGGAGTCAGCCCGCCGATTTCCCGATCGAAATACTGCGACCCGACAGCAGCCATCGTTGCCGGCATCGAGATCATCACCGTCTTTTCGAGCATCCCGGCCACTACCTGCGCCGCCACCGGATCCGAGCTGTCATGCAGGATGCGAAACTTCGCCTGTTGTGAACCCGGCCCAAACGCAATCGGATGCGCCCCAAATCCTGCCGGAATAATCAACGCTGCCGGCGCATCGCCGCTCCGCACCGCAGCTTCCGCTGTCGCTTCTGTATAGTCTGCGGGCACAGGATTCTCCTTCGTCGCTCTCGGATGCGTCATCGCATCGAGCGATGGCTCCCGAAGCAGTCCGCGCACCAGGCTCTTCGATGCGTCGCTGTGATCCTCATCGACCACCAGCACAGTAACCCGCGGCGTGGAGGAACCGCGCATGCTCCCAAACACAAACCCGAAAATCGTGAAAAATCCAATGGGCAGAATGAACGACATCACGAACGCGCCGCGATCCCGCCGCAGCGACCGGAAGCTCGTCTGCAAAATCGCACCGATCACGCCCGCAGCTCCTTTCCCGTCAGGTGCAGGAAGACAGACTCGAGATTCGGCCGCTGCAGCGTCACATCCAGCACTTCAAGGCCATCCTGGCTCGCCGCTTCCAGCAGACCGGCAATTTCCGCCGGCTTCTCCACCGAACAAAGCACCACCGAATCCTGCGCCGTTCCGCCGCGCGCCGCTGCCCACGCCGCCAAATCGACCCGCGTCGCCCCAAAGTGCATCGTCACCGAGCTCCGCGTTCCGAACGACTGTGCCACCAGCGCCTCCTTCGTTCCCTGCGCGATGATCTGCCCGTGATCGATGATCGCGATCCAGTCGCAGAGCCGTTCTGCCTCTTCCATGTAATGCGTGGTGTAGATGATCGTCGTGCCGTCGTTGCCCAGCGCTTCCACCATCTCGAAGATGCGATTGCGTGACTGCGGATCGACGCCCACCGTCGGCTCATCCAGCAGCACCAGCCGCGGCCGATGGATCAGTCCTGCAGCCATATTCAGCCGCCGCTTCATTCCTCCCGAAAGCGTCTTCACCGGCGATCCCGCGCGATCCGCCAGCGCCGCCCACTCCAGGCACCACGCGATGGCGTCCTCCAGCACCTTGCCGCGCAGTCCCTGGTATTTCCCGAAGGCCTGGAGATTCTCACGGCAAGTCAGCAGCGGATAGACCGCCAGTTCCTGCGGCACCCATCCCAGGTCGGCGCGCGCCGCGGCCGAGCTGACCGGATGCCCAAAGATGCTGATGCTGCCGGAATCCAGTCGAACCCGTCCGACAATGCTCCGGATCAGCGTCGACTTGCCCGCGCCGTTCGGCCCCAACAACCCGAAACACGCTCCCGAAGCAATCTCGAAAGAAACGCCGGCGACCGCCGTGACCGTTCCGAAGCGCTTCACCACCGCGTCCACGCGCAAAGGCGCAGCGTCGGTCCGATCCGCGGGTGTGGTTTGGGAGCTCAAGATGTGTTGCGAAGCATGATAGTGCTTTCGCCGGGAAGATGAGACGAAAATCCGGGGCGAGCGACGTTCCCGCACCAGGCAGCGAATCAAGTGCGGATTACAACAACGAAAGAAAGCGGCGGGAGGTCCGCACTTTTAACCGCACATTCATCCGGTTAACCGGAATTTCATCGAGGGGCCCGTTCTCCTCCTCTGATAATCGAAGCGGCACCGATTCAACCGCTGTTCACGTTCCGGCCCTCGGCTCGCTCCCACCCTCGAATGACGATGCGACCAACGCAAACAAGACAGCTAACGCTGTTCCTGTCGGTGATGGCCACCGCTCTGCTGGCCTCAGCAGTCTTCCTGTGGGGAGCCGAGTACAAG
>JBAVUB010000133.1:0-1853 GCA_049696575.1 Acidobacteriaceae bacterium
GAGGGGTCCTGCGCTTGCGGCCACTGCCGTGCAGCCGGTGGATCCGCCGAAGCTGGGCGGACGAGTGACTGCGTTATCGGCCGCAGGCGATACGTGGTTCGCGGTGACGACGCAGGGTATTTTCCGCAGCAACGACCGAGGAGCATCGTGGACACCGGCTCTGACGGCGAACGCGGCGGAGGGCCGCGACTACCTGACCATCGCCGCGGACGGAAAGCGAGTCTTCATCGGCCGCCGCGAAGGCATGATGGCTTCGGACAATGACGGCGCAACCTGGCAGCCGCTGAAGCTTCCCGCTGGTCTGACCGTTCTGGCCAGCCTTGCACTCACTCCTGACGGAACGCTGTGGGCAGGCGGTCGCGAAGGCGTTTTCTATTCCCGCGACCATGGCGATTCATGGACGGCGCTCGACCGTCTTCCTGTGGTTGCCGTCAACGGCCTCACCTGGGATATAACGCTGAACCGGCTGATTGTCACGTGCGACGTGGGCACCGTGATCTACTCCATCGATCCGCGGGACCAGTCCTGGACGTGGTGGAACGCGGGATGGACGGTGCATTCCGTCGCTTCGCTGAACGGGCGGCTGGCGGCCGCATCGCTCTACAGCGGCGTCGTCCTGCAACCTGTAACCGAAACGGACAAGGCAACGGGCAGCGTACAGGATGCCCGAAGATAGCTGGGCATTCCGGCTGCGGCCCGCCGCTCATGAGGATTACCCGGCGCTGTTCAAGCTCGATCAGGCTTGCTTCGCGCCTGGGATCGCATGGTCGAAGGCGGAGCTCGGGTACTTTCTGAAGTATCCCGGCAACCTCAGCATCGTTGCAGAAAACGAAGCCGGGCGAATCGTGGGATTTGCGATTGCGGGCAGGCAGCGCCGGCGGGGAGCGCTGGTGGGGCGGCTGATCACCATCGACGTCGATGGGGCATGGCGCCGGCGCGGCGTGGGGCACAGTTTGCTCGAGGAGATCGAAACCGAGCTTCGGGGAATGGGCGTGGTTGCGGTGCTTCTTGAGGTCGCCGTGGACAACACGGCGGCGCAGGAATTCTATGTGCGGCACGGATTCGCGCGCACGGGGCGTATTCCTGGTTACTACCTGGGCCGCATCGATGCGCTGGCGATGGAAAAACAGCTGGAGTGACGCGGGACCGCCGGCTCAGACGGTCTGAGGCCACGCGACTACAATGAGGACGATGCTTCCTGTCAGGCGGATCGTTGCGTGGGGAATCGCGGCTTTGGTGTGCGCTGCGGGGCCGGCGTTTTCGCAGGCGGTGAAGGATCTGCCTGCGCCCACCGACTACGTGAGCGACGACGCGCATGTGATGTCGGCGCAGGCCATCGATCAGCTGAATCACCTGTGCGGCGAAGTGGATCACGAGGCGCATGCGCAGATCGCGGTCGTGACCATCGAAACGCTGAACGGCGAGCCGATCGATCAGTACACGGTGGAACTCGAGGAAGCCTGGAAGGTCGGCCCGAAGGGGAGCGATCGCGGGGTGATCGTGCTGGTCGCGGTCAAGGACCGCCATTACCGGGTCGAAGTTGGATATGGGCTCGAAGGCATCCTGCCGGATGGGAAGGTCGGGGACATCGGACGCCAGATGGTGCCGATGTTGCGGAACAACGACTTTGACGGCGCGACGACGCTGGCGGTCGACGAGATTTCGCAGATCATTGCGCAGGATGCGGGCGTGAAGCTGCAGCCACTGACGCGCTGGGGCGCCGCGCAGCAGCCGCCGCATGCCAGCGTCGGGCAGATTATCGGCGGCGTAATTTTCCTGATCCTTATTTTTATTTTTGTCGTCTGGGCCGGGGGATCGGGGGTGCTCGGTTTGCTGCTGGGGATGTTTTTCGG
>JBAVUB010000134.1:0-3478 GCA_049696575.1 Acidobacteriaceae bacterium
GCTTGTAGGCCTCCCACGGGAACAGACCCCAGTCGTTCGGCTCATCGTCGCTGCTCTGGCTGTATCCGCCCCAGTTGCAGCAGCGGGCCTGATCCCCGATCCGCCATAGCTCCTCGGGCTTCGTCACCGGCAATGACTGCAGCATTACCTGCTGCACCAGCGTGAAAATCGCCGTCGTCGCGCCAATCCCCAGCGCCAGCGTGATCACCGCCGTCACCGTAAATCCCGGCGACTTCCGCAGTTGCCGCAGAGCCTGTCTCAGATCACCCAACACCCACCCCTCCTGCGTTTGTGGATTCTTCCGCAGGGATAAGGTGCATGCCGCGCGCCAGTCGCGCACACGCCTATGCTATTCAAGGCACACAGGTTCCGCTTTGCGCGAAACAGGACGATTGTCCGCAATCGCCCCCAACTGTTCAGAATCGAACAGTAGCGCCGCTTACTGTGTTCTGGGTATGCCGGCTGCTAGAATTCCCGCGGAAGACAGATCGACATGTCGCCCCCGCCAGAGACTCCGCGCTCAGCCGCGATCCCATTCAACGCGCCCTCCCAGATCCAAAAACGTCTCGCCGCAGGACGCATTCCGTGGACGGGTCCCCTGTTGCTGGTCTCCGCGCGTACCGTCCTCTGGCTCACTCTGCAATTTCTGCTGGCGCTGGTTCTGTTTGCCCTCCATCGCCCCACTCCACTGCGAACCGCGGGCCAGTGGTGGATCATCTATGCCAACCTCTGCGACCTTTGCTGTCTCCTCGGACTCCGCTACTTCACGCACAAAGAAGGCATCCGTCTCCGCGACCTTATCGGCCCCATCCGTCTGCGCTACGGGCGTGATCTCTTCCTGGGACTCGGCCTTCTTCTCTTCATTTTTCCTTTTTTCATCGGAGGCAGTTATCTGGCCCAGGTTTTGCTCTACGGTTCGACCGCCAGGGCTCCGATCAATTACCTCCTGCAGACGCACACCCTTCCCCTCTGGGCAACGGTCTACAGCCTGACCGTGTGGTGGGCGATCCAGTCAGCCACCGAAGAGATGACCTACAACGGCTATGCCCTGCCCCGGCTCGAAGCTCTCACCGACCGCACCTGGATCGCCTGGCTCATGGTTGGATTCTGGTTCGCCGCGCAGCACTGCGTGATCCCCTTCGTCCCCGATTGGCGCTATCTGCTCTTTCGCTTCCTCGCGTTTCTTTCCGGAGTCCTCGTCACCCTGGCCTTTTACCTGCGCATTCGCCGCCTGGCCCCGCTCATCTTCGCCCACTGGCCCATGGATATAGCCGCCGCCATCATGACCGGCATTCACTGAACTTCATGAGCTACTTCATCGAGGAAAAGTCCGTCGGGCGCATGTAGGTCACGTCCGCCTTGTTCAGCAGCGGCTCCTGCTGCTCGGCTCGGATCACTTCCTGAAAACCAGGGTCGGCCCGCATCGCCTCCCAGTTCTTCTTCGCATCCTCTCGGCTCGCGTGAGCGAGGAGAAACACGAAGGTATCGCTCCAGCCCGGAGCGTCCGGCTCCGCAGTCCAGTAACCCACAACGTTCAGATCATGTTTGGCGAGCAGTTTTGAAGTCGTGTCGCGAAAGCGGACCTCCATGGCCGGCAGCTTGCCCGGCAAACAGTGGTAGATGCGCAGCTCATACACGCGCTCGCTCTCAGCCCTCACGTTCTGCACTCGCATGAGGCGCGCTGTCACCAGCGATCCGGCACAAAACGAAAGCAACGCAAGAACGCATCCCCGAAATCCGAGGCCGCTGAATTTCCAGGATCCGATGGTCATCGCCTCTCCTTTGCATCGCTATTCCCCGGCATTCCTACTCGTAATGCAGCGCCACCAGCGGATCCACCCGCATCGCCCGCCGCGCCGGAATGTAGCAGGCCGCCAGCGCCACCGCTGTCAACACCAATGTGACCCCCGCGAACGTCAGCAGATCCGTGGGGCTCACCCCATACAGCAGCCCGGCCATCAGGTGCGACACGATCACCGATCCCACCAGTCCCAGGGCCGCGCCCGCCATCGCCAGTCCCAGCCCCTGGCGCAACACCATCGCCATAATTTTGCCGCGTTGCGCGCCCAGCGCCAGTCGAATGCCAATGTCGCGTGTGCGTTCGCTCACGATGTACGAAATCACTCCGTATATTCCCAGCGCCGCCAGCAGCAGCGCCGTCACCGCGAACGCCGCCACAATCTCCATCGAGAATCGTCTCTGCTCCAGCGACGCGGCCACCGCATCGTTCAGCGTCTGCGCCCCGTAAACCGGCAGCTCCGGATTCACCGATTGCACCATCGCCCGCACCTCTTCCGGAATCGTGCTCACATCCAGGTTTCCGCGCAGAAAGACCGCCAGCTCCTTCGGCGTCGTCTGGTAGAGGCTCAGATAAATTTGCGGCACATGCGCATCCGCCAGCGTCTCCGTTCGCGCATCGGCGATCACCCCAATCACTGTGGTCCACGACTGGCTCCTGGAGCTGACCCTGAGCCGCTTGCCCACCGCATCCTGCCCCGGCCAGTACGTCTTCGCCAGCGCCTCGTTGATCACCGCCACCTGCGGCGCCTTATCGTCGTCGCCATCGTTGAACAGGCGCCCTCGCAGCAGCGCGATCTGCAGCAAATGAAAATATTCCGGCGTAACGTTCGACCGCTCCACCAGCGGAGGCTGCTTGCTCTGCGTCTGCCGACTTTCCACGATAAACGGGGCCACGTCCCGGTCGTGGCTCAGCGGAATCGACGCATCCCTTCCCAGCGCCGCCTCCTGCACGCCCGGCAACTGCCGCGCGCGCCGCAGCAATTCGCGCGCAAACACTGCCTCCTGCGCAGCCGTTCCATAAATGTCCGTCTTCGGATCGTTCGGCACCGGCAGCCACAGCCGCACCGCCATCACGTGCTGCGGATTGAATCCCAGCGGCGTCTGGTACAAATCCCAGAAGCTGCGCAGCAGCAGCCCCGCGGCCACCATCAGCACCAGCGACAGCGCAAATTCCGTCACCACCAGCACCCGCCGCGTCCGCGTCTGCTCTGTGGAACCCTTCGAGCCGCGCCCCTCCACTCGGAGCGTATTCGCCAGATTCAACCGCCCTGCCTGCGTCGCAGGCGCCAGCCCGAAAATCACCCCGGCGGCGATCGACGCCCCCAGCGCGAACAGCATCACGCTCCAGTTGATCGACAAGTCATTCAGCCTCGGCATGCTCTCCGGAATCATCCCCAGCAAAAATCCTTTCATGCAGAACAGGATCGCCAGCCCCGCCACGCCGCCCAGCAGCGAAAGCAACAGGCTCTCCGTGAGCAACTGCCGCACCAGCCGCTTGCGTGCCGCACCCAGCGCCTGGCGGACCGCCATCTCGCGTCCCCTCACGCTGGCGCGTGCCAGCAGCAGATTCGCCACGTTCACGCACCCAATCAGCAACACCAGCGCCACCGCCCCCAGCAGCAATATCAGCGACTGGCGCACGTTGCCCACCACGTTCTCCTTCATCGGCACCAGCCGC
>JBAVUB010000135.1:0-7753 GCA_049696575.1 Acidobacteriaceae bacterium
GCCCAGCCCCGGAGGCGCCCCGCGCACGACCACCTCAAACACGCCGCCCACCGTATCCCCGCTGCGCAGCACCGCGTCCACCTCAGCCTTCATGCGCGCCTCGGCATCCGCGTCCACACAGTTCAACAGGATCTCATCCTTCGCCCGTAGCGCCGCAATCTCCTCCCACGTCGCATCGCGCTCCAGTTCCGCGCCGCCCACGCGAATCACATGGCTCGCCACCTCGATGCCCAGCTCCAGAAGCAGTTGTTTCGCAACGGCTCCGGCCGCCACGCGCGCTGTCGATTCCCGTGCCGACGCCCGTTCCAGCACATAGCGCGCATCGGGAAAATCGAACTTCAGCGCGCCTGCCAGGTCGGCATGCCCCGGCCGCGGCGAGGCAACAGCTTTGTGTTTTGCCGGATCGCCCGCCCCCACCGGCAGCGCCTCCGTCCAGTTCCTCCAGTCCCGGTTCTCAATCGCAATGGCAATCGGCGACCCGATCGTCTTCCCGTGGCGCACTCCGCTGAGGAAATGCGCGGTGTCGGTCTCGATCCGCATGCGCCCGCCGCGACCGTAGCCCTGCTGCCGCCGCCACAACTCGCGATTCACCCGCGCTTCGTCAATGGGCACACCCGCGGGCATGCCCGAGAGCAGAGCCACAAGGCTCTCCCCATGCGACTCGCCGGCAGTGGAAAAACGCAGCATTCGTCAGCAAACCCGCTTCGATTGTAGATGAATTACGCGTGAATCCGGTCGCCGCCCGCTTACTCCGTCGCCAGCCACGCGTATTGCTTCTCCGTCAGCGGAACTACCGAAAGCCGCCCCTGCCGCACCAGCGGCGAATCCGCAAAAAAACCCTGCGCCTTAATCTCGGCCAGCGTCCGCGGCGTTTTCGTCTTCTTCACAAACTTGATGCGCACCTGCGGATTCTTCGCATCGCTCGCGTCGACCGATACCACCTTCGCCAGTCCCACCGTCCGCTTGTCGTCGCCGGTGTGGTAGATCACCAGCATCTCGCCGCGCTGCATCCCCGCCAGATTCCGCACCGCCACCGGGTTCGACACACCATCCCATACCGTCTCGCCTTCGCGCTCGAGATCGTCCACCGAATAGGTTCCCGGCTCAGTCTTCAAAAGGTAGGGCATGGTTTCTTTCCTCCTCGCGTTCGTGGCGACTCCCGTTTTCCGACCCGGCCCCGGCCTGCTCCTGCGCGGCCGGTTTCTCCTCGACCCGGTGCGATCCCTCGCTCTGGAGGAACGCCTGGGTGTTGAGCAGCTGCCGCTCCAGCGGCCGCACCCACTCCGTCATCTCGGCAGCGGAACGCCCGCTCGCTTCGGCGCGCGCAAGCTCACTGCGGACCGTCTGCATCTTCGCGTCCAGGTTGTCGAGGAAGTGCAGCAGGATCGCCTCCGGCGTCATGGGCAGCTTCGGTGACCCGAATTCATACTCTCCGTGGTGGCTCAGCACCAGATGCTCCACCAGCAGCCGTTTCGCTGGCGGAAAATTCGGGATCACGGCGATTTTCTGCTCGATCATCCCAATCCCGATGGTGATGTGCCCCAGCAGCTGGCCTTCCAGCGTGTAATCGAAGCTCGTCCCCCAGCTCAGCTCGCGCAGCTTTCCGATGTCGTGGAGCACCACGCCGGTCAGCAGCAGATCGCGGTCGATATTCGGATAATGCTGCGCCGCCAGCTCGCATAATCCCATCAGCGAGAGGATGTGCTCCAGCAGCCCGCCCATCCACGCATGGTGCATGCTCTTTGCTGCCGGGGCCTGTCTGAGCGCTGCCGCGATCCCCGCGTCGTTCAGGAACGCCTCGACCAGCGCCTTCAGGTCCGGGTCGCGCAGGCTCGCGACCCATCCCTCCAGCTCCGTCCACATCTCCGCAATGTCCCGTTGCGAGCATGGAACAAAATCGCCCAGTTCGTACTCGCCCGGCGCTGCGCGTCGAATCTTCTTCACCTTGATCTGCAGCTTCTCGTTGAACCGGTTGACCTCGCCGAGCACCTTGACCACGTCGCCGGCCTCGAATTCGCCGGCTTCGTCGATCTCCCACATCCGCCCTTCAATCTGACCGGTGTGGTCCTGCAGGGTCAGCGCGAAGTAGCGCCCACCGTCGCGGCCGGTACGCACCTGTTTCCATCCCGCCACGAAAAATCCGGTAATTTCCCGGTTCTCCTGGCTGGCCAGATCCGCGACCACTGGTTCTTTCATCTTGATGAATTAAAGCTGAGGCTGCGTTGGCGTCGTTCCCTGCGCCGGAGGAGCGCTTTGCTGGGGAGGAGGATTGGTGGGCGTGGAAGGTGCCGGCGCTCCTGTTCCGCTCGGCGTCGACGAGCCCGCAGCGCCGCTCTGGCCATCCTGCGCAGCCGGCTTGCTCTTGTCCTCATCGCCCAACCGCCGCTTCGGCCCAGCCTTCGCAGGATTCGCCTTTTTCTTCTTCGTCGTGTCGCCGTTCAGCCCCATCGCTGTCTGATCCTGCTTGTCCTGCGCCAGCTGCTCCGGGGTCTCCGTTGGCGGCACAAACTTCTTCTTCTTCTTCGCCGCTTTTTCCTGAGCCAGTTTCTGCTTCGGCTCCTTCATCCTGTCCGAAAGCCGCGTCTTGGTCTTCTTCTCCGTGCTGGCGCCGCTGTCGATCACATTGCCCTCGGCATTGGTGAGCGCCACCTCTTTGCCGGTGTCGGTCGAGGCTACTTGCTGGGGCTCGGCCGCAGCAGTCGCTCCCGCATCCACCTCGCGCGTATTTCCCGCCGGCAGCGTCTCCCGCGGCGCCTGCCCAAAGCGGATCTTCTCCTTCTTGCCGGGCTTCTGCGTGCCCGGGGCCGGGCCCGGACTTGCGCTGGCCACCTGCACCGGCGCACTCTTCTGGTTGTTCACCTGGTCCAGCGTCGGCACACCCGCCGGCGGCGCTGCGTTCGTCGTCGTGGCTGTTTGCTTTTCCTTCCGCACCGGCTTCTGCCGGAACCGCGTCCGCTCCACATGCTGTTTCTTCTTCGGCTGCGGCGGAGTGTACGCCCCCTGAATGAACTTGATCTCGTTGGGGGTCGCGCCGGAATCCGAATACGGGGCTTTCACCTGGATCGCCGCCTCGTCGCGCAGTTTCGCCAGATAGTCGCGCATCGCCGGCTCCATCTTCGTCATCCCGATCTGTTCCTGGATCTGGTTCTGCACCTCGACCAGCGGCGTCTGCCCGCCCTTGTTGTGCTCCGTCACTTCCAGGATCAGCCAGCCCTGTTTGGTGCGAATCGGAGCCGTAAACTGCCCCGCCTGCAGATTGAAGGTCGCGTCCTCCATCACCTTTGGCAGATCTCCGCGCTTGTAATCGCCCAGACGGCCGCCCTCCTGCGCCGTCGGCCCGCCGGAATCCGCCTTCGCAACCGTCGCGAAATCCGCGCCCGCCTTGAGCCGCGCTTCCACGTCATCGGCTTTCTTCTCCGCGTCCGCCACTTGCGCGGCATCCTCGGGATTCGGCGTGGCTATCAGAATCTCGTTCAGCTTCACCTGTTCCGGCCTCTGGAATTCCTGCAGGTGCGCGTTGTAATACGCCTGGATCTCCGAGGGCGCGATGTCGATATGGTGTCCAACCTCCTGGCTGATCACCTCCGAGCGGATCACGTTCTCGCGAATCTGTTCCTTCAGATCCTCGAAGGAAACCCCCTGCGCCTCGGCTGCCTTCTGCAGATCCTCCATGGATTCCATGTGGTACTGCTTGCGCATCTCGTCCAGGCGCTTCACCACCTCGGTCTCGCCCGTAATTCCCAGGTCCTTGCCTTTCGACAACAGCAGCTGGTTGTCGATCAGCGACCGCAGCAGATCCCGCCGCTGCGCCATCAACTGGGCCTGCGACCACCCCTGCTGCCGCGCTTCCCCTTCCATCTCCTGCTCGGCGCGGTCGTAGTCCGACTTGCTGATCACCTGGTCGTTGATCATCGCCACGATGTCTTCCACCACCGTCCCCTGGTAGGGCGACGGAGAAGTGCGCTGGGAGGTGACATCGGCGGAGCCGCGGCCCTGCGCGACCGAAACGGTAGGAGTAACGGACAATGCCACGCCGGCGGCCAGCATGGCAGGGAACAGCGAAATACGAAGCATCATAGGGATCAACGTCTCTGCGCGCCGCCCCGATCCGTCAGGAGAACGCCGTTTTTAAGGCCTTCCCACCCAAACATCGTCTCGGCCACTGCGCTTCCGTCATTGTACCGCGCACAGCCAAACCAATGCGGGCGCCCCGGGCCTCGATTTCCATCCCTAATCCCTAAACTCTAATCTCCGCAGTTCACCTGCAAACCTTGTCCAGCTCAGCCGAATAATCCTTCCGCTGCGGCAGCGCCAGATGCTTCTCGAACATCGCGCCCTCCAGCATGTCCGGACCCGGCAGCAGCTTCGGGTCGACATCGTATTTGTAGAAAGGATCCTTCTCCGCCTCGGCCAGCGGCACAAACGTGATCCCCCGCGACTGGTAGAGCCGCAGCAGCCGCGGCAACATGCGCGCGTCAAACGCCCCAATGTGCATCAGCAGCACATACGGAATGTCCCGCCCATACAGTGTCTGCGACATCTGGTGCGCAAATCCGATGTTTTCGTCCGCCGCCAGCAGGTAGCTTCGCTCCAGGCCCGCAATCGCCTTCTTGTCGCCCTTGGCGCTGCAGCGCGCGTACGGCTCGTTCCATTCATAGTCGGCGAAGCTCATCGTCACGCCGGCAATCCGGTACCCATGCTCGGCCAGATACACCCGGAACCCCATCTTCTTCGCGCTCGTGTCCCCCTCCGCCAGAAAAGGAAACCGAAACCAGTGCCAGTCCCCGCCAATCATTTGCTGTTGCAGCAGCGCCTCATTCTTCTGTGTGTCCTGCTCGAAATCCTGGAGCGAATGCTGGTTCAGATTCATGTGCGACCAGGTGTGATTCCCCAGCGGAAACCCCGCCGCACGCCACGCGGCCAGCACCGCAACCGTTTCCGGATGCTGCTCGACCCCAATCCCGTTCACGAATCCATAGGTCGGCGGAACGTGCGCCCGCTCCAGCGCCTTGATGACTTTGTTGGCCACCTCGATCCGCGTCTCGCCCTCGGGCAGCGGCCCATGCACCGGTAAATCGTCAAAGGTGATCGCAATCTGCTGCGCCCCGGCGCCGATGCCCGCCGCCAGCCAAAAACTGCACACCCCCACCACCAGCGCTCTACCCGTTGAGCGCAACCCCGCCCGCGTCCCCATTCCGCCTCCCCGAAGCAGATCAAAGTATACGAATCATCGGATGCAAAACTGCGCCGCCCACGGTGCCCCGCGCGCTGTCCCCTAACCGCAAGAAGCTAAAAGCTAGCAGCTAACCGCCGTCCCCACCGCCATCGGCATCTGCCGCACCCGCGTCCCCGTCGCCGCGAAAATGGCGTTCCCCACCGCCGGAGCCACGGCCACGATCCCCGTTTCGCCCGCGCCCGCCGAGGGCAGATCCTTGCGGTCGATCAGGATGACCTCAATCTCCGGCGTGTCCGCGAACCGCGGCACCCGATACTCCGCAAAATGCGGGTTCGTCACTTTGCCGTTCGCAAACTGAATCGACTCGAACAGCGCGCCGCCAATCGCCTGCACCATGGCGCCCATAGTCTGGTTCCGCAGTCCATCGGGATTCACTACTGCCCCCGATTCCCACGCCTGCACCACGCGCCGGATGCGCACCTTCTTCCCCGCGTCGATCTCCACTTCCGCGCACGCCGCCGTGTATCCGCCCTTCTCCGTCCCGCCCGCGATCCCGAACCCGCGCTCCGTCGTCGACTTCTCTTTTCCCCAGCCAAATCGCTCTGCCGCCGCCGTAAACACCGCCCGCAGCCGAGCATCGTCCAGGTTCTTCAGCCGAAACTCCAGCGGATCCATTCCCACCTCATGCGCCAGCTCATCCATATGCGTCTCGCGTGCAAAATGGTTCGCCGTCGCCGCCAGCCCGCGATACGATCCCTGCGCCAGCGGCGCATCCCGCCACTCGTGATAGCGCGTCACCGGATTCGCAACCTTATAAGGAGTCCCAACCCCTGACGGTCCCGAGTTGTAGTTGTGGTGTTCCCACGCCACCAGCGTGCCGTCGCGCTTCACGCCGCTGCGGATCTCCATCACCCCCGCGGGCCGGAAGTAAGCCCACGTGAACTCCTCCTCGCGCGTCCACACCAGCTTTACCGGCTTGCCTGCCGCCTTGGCCAGTCGCGCCGCTTCCACCGCGCATTCGCCCGTATGCTTCCCGCCATACCCGCTGCCCATGTCGGGCATGATCACCCGCACCTGCGATGCAGAAAGCCGAAACGCCTTCGCCAGATCGTCCTTCACGCCAAACGGACGCTGCGTCCCCGTCCACACCGTCAGCTTTCCATCCGCCCATTCCGCCACTGCGGCTCGTGGCTCCAGCGGAGCATGCGCGATGTACGCCACCGTGTACGTCTGCGCCAGCTTTACATCCGCACCGGCCAGCGCGGCCTCGATCTCAGAAGCCCCATCGTCCCCCGCGCCCTTCTTCAGCGCAGCAAACAGCTCGGCATTGGAAATTTGCGGCGGTACCTGCCACTTCGCGTCGACCTTCAGCAGAGCCTGCTCTGCCGTCCACACGTCATCGGCCACCACGCCGACAAAATCCCCGTCCCGCACCACCTGCACGCCAGGAATCTTCTCCGCCGCGCCCGCATCGACGGACACCAGCGTGGCGTTGTACCCCGCCGGCCGCAGCACCTTCCCAAACACCATCCCTGGCCGCACGATGTCCGATGGATAAGCATGCTTGCCTGTTACAAATTCTCTCCCGTCGACCTTCGGCACCGCGGTACCGGCAACTTTCCACTCGCTCGCCGGCGTCAGTGGCGGGTCTCCAGCAACGGCTCGCGTCAGCTTCTCGCCCTTGGTGATTTCCCCATACCCCAGCGACGCGTTGGTCGCGGGATTCGTGACCCTCCCGTTTTCCGCCTTCAGGCTCGCCGGATCCGCCTTCCACCGCTCCGCCGCTGCCTCCACCAGCATCTCTCGCGCCGTCATCGCCATCGTCCGCAGCTGCGGCCCCATGGTCGGCGTCGATCGGCTCCCGAACGTCCCCATATCCCACGGCACCAGATCCGTATCGCCCATCACCATCGTGATCGAGGCGAACGGCGTGCGCAGTTCCTCCGCCACCGACTGCGCCAGCGAGGTCCGAATGTTCTGCCCAATCTCCACCTTGCCCGTGAACACCGTCACCTTGCCGTCCGCGTCGATATGGATCCAAGCGCTCACTTCCTGTGGCAGCTGGTGTCCGCCAAAATTCCGCCCCGACTCCTGCGCGTCCAGAACGCCCGGCGCCGCCGCGCACACCAGCAGGCCGCCACCGCACAGCCGCAGAAATTCCCGCCGGTCCAGCTCGAACATGCGAATCCGATCCCGCACCTCGTGCAGTTCCGCTTCCAACCTCAGCTCATCCACGGACATAATCGGCTCCCTTCTTCATCGGCGTGTGCGTCGCCCGCCGGATCGCCGCCAGAATCCGCGGATACGTCCCGCACCGGCATACATTTCCGTTCATCGCCTCCACGATCTGCGTCTCCGAGGGATGCGCATGTTCCGCGAGCAGCGCCGTCGCCGCCATCACCATCCCCGACGTGCAGTACCCGCACTGGAACGCCCCCTCCTCCAGAAACGCCTGCTGCACCGGAGTCAGCATCCCGTGCTGCTCCAGACCCTCCACCGTCGTGACCTTCGCCCCTGCCGCAGCCGCCGCCGGCGTCAGGCACGATCGCGTCGCGCGCCCATCCAGCAGCACCGTGC
>JBAVUB010000136.1:0-1545 GCA_049696575.1 Acidobacteriaceae bacterium
GGCGCACCTGCGCGCCACCTGCCGCTACGATCGCATTTTCCAGGTGGAGCAGCGGGATGGCTGGCTGACGACCTCCGTGACCCGGCCGGCGATGCTGGGCAAGCTGAACGCGGCGCTGGTGGAGACGCCCGACCTCTTCTCGAGCGAGCGGTTGCTGCGGGAGTGCCGCAGTTTTGTGCGCCTGGCCAGCGGACGCGTCGAGGCCCAGGCCGGCGAACACGATGACTGCGTGATGGCCATGGCCCTGGCGCTGGCGGTGCGCGAAGAAAAGCTCACGGGAAAGCGCCGTGCAGTAGCATGAGAAATCCGGAGGAGCCGTGACGGTTCGGGCTACGCAACAGATCCGGAAAATGCGCGGCGGCGCGCAGAGCCATCTGATGCTGGGCGAGGATGGCAACGCCTGGATTGTGAAGTTCCAGAACAATCCGCAGCATCTGCGCGTGCTGCCCAACGAGCTGCTGGGCACGAAGCTGGGCGCACTCCTCGGCCTGACTATGCCGCAGTGCGACGTGGTGGAGGTGACGCCGTGGCTGATCGAGCAGACGCCGGAGCTGGAGATGGACCACGGTTCGCGCCGGGAACGCTGCCGGCCCGGGCTGCATTTCGGCTCGCAGCTGGTGGGCGGGCTGATGCCGGGCCATGTGGCGGATTACCTGCCCGAGGATCAATTGATGGAGGTGCGGAATCTGCGCGAATTCGCGGGCGCCCTGGTGCTGGATAAGTGGACCTGCAACGCCAACGGGCGCCAGGCCCTGTTTCACCGCAAGGGTCGGGAACGGCGCTACAGCGCGGCGTTCATCGACCAGGGGTTCTGTTTCAACTCCGGGGAGTGGCGCTTCGTCGATGCGCCGTTGCGCGGGGTCTACGCGCGCAACGGCGTGTATCGCGACGTGACCGGATGGGAGAGCTTCGAGCCCTGGCTCAGCACCATGGAGCAACTGGAGCCGCAGCGCCTCTGGGAGATCGCGGAGACGCTGCCACCGGAGTGGTACGAAGGCAACGTGCAGGTTCTGGAGGAACTGGTGGGCAAGCTGATCGATCGGCGGCCGCGGGTGCGGGACAGGATCACCGACTTTCGGGAATCCTCCCGGCAGCCGTTTCCAAACTGGAACCGGGCCCCAGGACAACTGCGTCCGAGACCGTTCTCCGAGCCGATGTGGGGCGATAGTACTCCTGGAAGGATCCTGTGACCGAGCCCCTCCAATGCGAATTCCTCCTCGTCCGCTATGTGCCGGACCCGGTGAAAAACGAGTTCGTGAACATCGGGGTCCTGCTGCGGGAGACCGCGCGGCCCGAAGCGCCTTTGCTCCGTTTTACGAAAGACTGGGCGCGGGTGCGCTGCGTCGATCCGGACGCGGATATCGAAATGCTGGAGGCGATGGAGACGGAAATGCGGCGCCGGTTGTTCGAACCGGCAACCGACGGCCCGCCGTTGCTCGCGACCATGGAGGATTCGTTCTCGCATCAGGTCCAGATCACCCCGCCGAAAGGGTGCCTGGCCGAAAACGCCGCCGCCGGGATGGAACAGCTGATGCAGCTCTACGT
>JBAVUB010000137.1:0-7565 GCA_049696575.1 Acidobacteriaceae bacterium
CCTGTAGCCAGGCCCGAGCCGAAAGGGCCGGCGCTCTCCGCGAGCGGCGAGAACCTCTGGGCCATTCACGGATGGCGGCTGAGTGCCGCTCCGAAAGTCGCAGCCGATGGGGTTGAGATTTCGGGGGCGGGGTTCGACGCGAAAAGCTGGTATGCGGCCACCGTGCCGGGAACTGTGCTGACGACCCTGGTCGATCGCGGCGTCTACCCCGACCCTTATTACGGGCTGAATAACCTCGCGATTCCGGAGACGCTGAACAAGCAGGACTACTGGTATCGGACGGAGTTTCGCGGGCCGGACGCGGCGAAGAGCAAGAAGCTGAACCTGACCTTTGAGGGAATCAACTATAAGGCGGTCGTGTGGCTGAACGGGCAGCGGCTGGGGACCATCACCGGCGCGTTCATCCGCGGGGTGTTCGACGTGACCGGGATTCTGAAGCCGGGAGAGACGAATGTGCTGGCGGTGCGCGTGTCGCCGCCGCCGCATCCTGGCATTCCGCAGGAGCAGTCGATCAAAGGCGGCCCGGGAGAGAACGGCGGGCTCATGTGTCTCGACGGCCCGACGTTTGTGGCGACCGAGGGTTGGGACTGGATTCCGGGGATTCGCGATCGCGACACCGGAATCTGGCAGCCCGTCACGCTGCGCGCGACCGACGAGGTGAAGATCGGCGATCCGCAGGTCGTAACGACGCTTCCATTGCCCGCTACGTCGAGCGCTAAGGTGGAGATTACGGTTCCGTTGACCAACGCGGGCGATGCGACCGCGCACGGGACGCTGAAGGGCGAATTTGAAGGGGTGACGGTTACAAAAGAGGTGGACCTGAAGCCCGGGGAAAACAAAATCAAGCTGACTCCGGCGGAATTTGCACAGTTGACGGTTACACATCCGCGGCTATGGTGGCCGAATGGCTACGGCAAGCAGGAGATGTATCACCTGAAGCTGTGGTTCGGGGGGAATGGAAAGACTTCGGACACGAAAGAAGTTCGTTTCGGTATTCGCGAAATCACCTATGAGCTGAGCCTGCTCGATACCACGGGCCACTTGCGCCGCGTGGAGTATTCGCCGACCGAGGCGCGGGCGGATGCCGAGCCCGATGTGGATGTTTCGCACGATGGGATGAGAAATATTCCGCCTGCCGATCCGCCACCGCCGAATCTGCCCGAAGCGTGGCGGGAGAACTGGCATTCGTGGGTCGCATCACTCACCGCTGCGGGGGAGAAATCGGCAGCGGTGAAGGCCAGCGACGATCTGGGGACCGCGCCGTATCTGGTCATCAAGGTGAATGGCGTGCGAATCGCCTGCCACGGCGGCAACTGGGGAATGGATGACGCGATGAAGCGCGTCTCGCGCGAGCATCTCGAGCCGTATTTCCGGCTGCATCACGATGCCCACGAAAACATCATCCGCAACTGGGTGGGGCAGAGCACGGAGGAGACGTTCTACGATCTCGCCGACGAGTACGGCTTTCTGATCTGGAACGATTTTTGGGAGACAACGGAGAACTACAACATCGAGGCGGAGGATCCTGCCCTGTTTTTGAAGAATGCGGAGGACGTCATTCTGCGCTTCCGCAATCATCCTTCGATTGCCGTGTGGTGCGGGCGCAACGAGGGCGTGCCGCAGCCGATTATCAACGGAGGCCTGGCGAAAGCCATTCGCGAGCTGGATGGGACCCGCTATTACTCGCCGAGCTCGAATCAGGTCAACCTGCAAAACAGCGGACCGTATCGATACATGGACCCGAAGCTGTATTACACAACGCTCAATCACGGATTCTCCGTCGAGACCGGTACGCCGTCGTTCTCGACGATGGAGGCGTTCGAGGCAGCAGTGCCGAAGCCCGATCAGTGGCCGATGGACGATGTGTGGGCGTATCACGACTGGCACTTCATGGGGAATGGGGACATGCATCCTTTTCTGGCAGAGATGCAGACGGAGCTTGGCGCGCCCACCAGCCTCGAGGACTTCGAGCGCAAGGCGCAGATGATGGACTACGTCGATCATCGCGCGATTTTCGAGGGGATGAATGCGCATCTGTGGGAGCCCAACAGCGGGCGATTGCTCTGGATGACCCAGCCTGCGTGGCCCAGCAACATGTGGGAGGTGCTCAGCTCGGACTACGACACCCAGTCGTCCTACTACGGCGAGAAGAAGGCGCTCGAGCCGTTACATGTGCAGCTCGATCTGGGTTCGGACGCGGTGGAAGTAGTGAACACTACCCCCGACGCCGCGGGAACAATGCAGGTGACAGCGGATGTCTTTTCGCTGGAAAACAAGACGCTGTTGCACAAGGACGCACAGGCGGATGTTCCAGTGGATGGCGAGGTGACGGCGATGCATCTGGAGCTGGGGCCGCTTGAGAAGGAGGCAGTGATTCTGGTGAAGCTGGAGCTGAAAGACCAAAGCTCTAAAACTGTCTCAGGCAATCTGTACTGGCTGACGAGCGAGAACCAAAACTACCGGGAACTGGCGAGACTCCCGGCGGCCGCGGTGGATGTTACGGCAACGTCGAGCCGAGAGGGTGACGAGATGCGCGTGCATGTCGAACTGAAAAATACGGGATCGGATGTCGCGCTGCAGAACAAGCTGACGCTGGTGAACAGCACCACGGGTGAGCGCATTCTCCCGGCATACTACAGCGACAACTACGTTTCGTTGCTGCCGGGCGAGTCGCGTGAAATCGACGTTACATATCCAGTGAGCGCGGCCGATGGCGCCACCCCCGCATTCACCCTGCGTGGATTCAATGTGCACCAGCAAAATGTCGCGATTACCGGCGGCCGATGATGCGCGGCTGCCCGCGCTCTCAACCAAACGCAGCGGCAGCCAGGGAGGAGTTAACAATGATGAATACGCGAAGAAGAGGCGCAATCGCGCTGGTGTTGTTCGCGTGCGCAGGCTACGCCATCGCGCAGAACGTACCGGCGGGCCACCCGCAAAACAACCTCGCCACGGTGCCGCTGCCAGCGACCTGGCCCGCCCCCGTCAACCCGCACGCCACGCCCGAGGCAAGAACTCTGCTGCGCTTCATTGATTCCATCTCCGGACGTTACACTCTCACCGGTCAGCACAATTTCCCTAACTCCATTTCGCGCTGGACCGATCGCGCCTACGATCTGACCGGGAAATATCCGGCCCTGTTTGGCCAGGATTTCGGATTCGCCGGCGGCGATGACAAGGACTCCGTCGAAGCTCGGCCCGCGATGATCACCGAGGCCGAGCGCCAGTACGCCCACGGCTCCGTCATCGCGCTCACGTGGCACGCGGTCCGGCCCACCGACGATGAGCCGGTCACCTTTCACGACAGCGTGCAGGGACACTTGACTGACTTTGAGTGGCACGAACTGCTGACCCCGGGCAGCGATCTGTACAACCGCTGGTGCGCCCAGGTTGACGTCGTCGCCGGCTACCTCAAGCAGCTGCAGGATGCGCATGTGCCGGTGCTGTTCCGCGCGTATCACGAGATGAATGGCAACTGGTTCTGGTGGGGTGGCCGTCCGGGCCAGGACGGCTCCGCCGCACTCTACCGGCAAATCTACGATCGCTTCGTGAACGTTCATCACCTCGACAACATTGTGTGGGTGTGGAACGTGAACACGCCGAGTCCCAATGCCGGTCCTGTTGGCGATTACTATCCGGGGACGCAATACGTCGACGTGGTCACTATCGACATCTACGGCGCCTTCGACCCGCAGTACTACACCGACATGCTCGTCCTGGCCGCTGGCAAGCCGATTGCCATGGCTGAAGTGGGAACCGCGCCGACGCCCGAGATTCTGGCCGCCCAACCGCGCTGGGCGTACTTCATGGTGTGGAGCAATCTGGTGGACTTCTCCAACAGCGTCGATGCGCTCAACACTCTTTATCACTCGCCCCAGGTGCTCACCCGCGACGGCCCCGCCATCGCGGCGCCCATGGCCGCCCTTCGCCAGGGCACTGCGGAACGGACCCAGGGCAGGCCCGAGATTGAACCCATCACTCCCGGCGCAACCGAAACCGCGAAGGCCATGCTGGCGCGTCTCTATGGCCCTGCGAGCACCGGCACGCTCAGCGGTCAGGAAAATACTCCGCAGGCGGTAGCAGCCGCCACCACCGCGGTGGCCGCAACCGGGAAGACTCCCGCGATTTACGGAGCAGAACTGGGGATCACTTCCGACACCGGCCTCGATCCGGCCGCCGCGCGCCGCGCCATCGTGGAAGAAGTGAAGCGGGAGCACGCACGCGGTGCGGCCATTGCCCTCACGTGGCATGCGCTGCGTCCCACCGATGACGCTCCGGCGAGCGAGGCGAAGAGCGTTCGAGCATCGCTGACCGACTTTGAATGGGACCAGCTGCTGACCCCCGGCACGGATCTGAACAAGCGCTGGTGTGCGCAGGTGGATGACGTGGCGGAAACCCTGAAAACCCTCGAGGACGCCGGCATAGCCGTCCTGTGGCAGCCCTATCCGGAAGCGAACGGCATGACGTATTGGTGGGCCGGTCGCAAAGGCATCCACGGCTCGGCGGAGTTGTATCGCCAGCTCTATTCGCGGCTCGTGGATCATGACCACGTCCACAATCTGGTCTGGGTGTGGCAGGCTGCGGCTCCGGGATTTGGACCGAACGGCCCCGGACCGCTCGGCGACTACTTCCCCGGTCTGCTCTACGCTGACGCAGTGGCAATGAGTACCCAGACGACTGGCAACGGGCGCTTCCGAGCGGACGGCTTCCTTGCGCGGCTCGGAGGGGAAAAGCCCATCGGGATCGAGCTGACCGGCGCGATCCCCACGCCCGATTTCTTCACTCTGCAGCCGGATTGGGCGTGGTTCCTCGCGCCCGCCGCGGCAACCACCAGCCAAACGCAGGCTCTCGATGCCCTCTATGGCGGTGCGCGCGTAGTTTCCCTGGGGGTGAAACATTGAGCCAACCGCATCGGCGATTGATCGCTCGTTGACAACTCCCGCACACCGCTTTGAACGCGGAGCTCACTCTGTCCGCAGCGCCGAGAGCGGATCGATGCTGGCGGCGCGAGAAGCCGGGAGTGCTCCGGCGGCGAGCGCGAACGCGACACCTGCAACCGACAGGAACTAACTCAGCGGGTCCAAAGGCTGAACGCCATAGAGAGATGAGGCCAGGGCGTGGGCGACCAGTATAGCGAGCGGGATTCCGAGCACCACGCCGATGACTGTGAGGGCAAGGCTGTCGCGGAGGATCATCCAGACGACCTGGCTGCGGCGGGCGCCAACGGCCATGCGGACGCCGATTTCCGCGGTGCGGCGATTCACGCGATACGCGAGGGTTCCATAGAGACCCGTGGCGACGAGGATGATGGCGAGAGGTCCGAAAAACTCCGAGAGGCGCGCGAAGCGGATCTGCTGGGAGATGATGGTCTCAAACTGCTCGCGCTGCAGTATAGGTTGGATGAGCGGAGCGTCGGCATCCATCTGCGCAACCACCTTTCGCACCGAGGGCAGGAGCGGTACCACGGCGGCCAAAACATCGTCGCGAACGCCCCCATCGATACCCTCCCGCTGTATCTGCGCGCCGGATCGATTCTGCCGCTCGGATCCCCGGTGGCGCACGCGGAGCAGAAGCAGGCCATTGCCAGGATCCAGGTGTGGCCGGGCGCGGACGCGGATTTCGTCCTGTACCAGGATGACGGCGACACCTATGCGTATGAGAAAACCGGCGGCGAGGTCACGCAGCTGCATTGGGACGACCAGACGCAGTATCTTACGCACACCGGAGCCGCGGCGTGGACCCAGCCCGACAGCGAACTGGAAGTGATCCACGGCGCGGAAGCTCCATAGTGTGAGCTGGGGAGCCAACCAGGTGGCGAGAAAGCGATGCGCTAAGCTAACCCGGAGCATGGCGCAGGGTGCGAATCGCTCTGCGGCTGGCTGTGCCGCTGGAGGTTAGCTTGAATCGACCGACGCGATGGGACGCTGTGGCAGTCCTGCTGGCCGCCACGGCGTTGCCATGCAGCCCGCAGGGGCAGACGCCGACGGTCGATTCGCGGATTGCCGGGCCAGGGATCGCCACCCGCCGAATCGGCTCAGTATCGCCAGGTGCAGCAGCGCCTGGCCCAGGGCTGGAACACCTGGGATGCGCACAGCGTGATCACCCAGGTGTTATTGCCCGAGGGCCTCGCGATCCACGCCGCGCTGAAGCACAACACCACTGAAGGCAGCGACGCCTTTCTGCAGGACGCCCTCATCGGTAGGTTGAACCCCGGAGCCGAGCAGGTGACGCCCGGGCCGCACGCGTGGGATGGCAGCTACACCGGCCTTCGTGTGTCATGGCACGAACACGAGTGGCGGATGCAGAGTGCGCACCAGGGCAGCGATGAGGAGCCGTCCCGGCGCCTGGTCGGGTCCGGGTCTCGAGTACCTTCCGATGAGATGCGGGCTCATGACGGTCACGCCCGGCGCACGGGCACTGCGGTGTTCGATTGCTGCGACGGCCACCGACAGCGTGCTGCTCTTCTATAAGTCTGAATTCGCCGAGGCACTCAACGCCGCAGAAGTGGCCGGCGTCCTGGCCTATGAGGTGATGCACCCAGCCCTCCAGCGCCATACCCGCCACGGAGATCGAGACGTGCGGCGGTGGAAACACCATCGCTCACTAAGCTGACGCATCACAGCGGGCGTCCACCGTATCCAGTTAGAGTGTTTCGGAGCGGGACCGTTCCCGCTCTGTACCTTTATTGGGAACCCTGCATGCGGATCGGATAGACTTACGCGCTGGGTGCAGAAACGACGAGAGCCGGAGACCATGACTTCCGGGTTGACCTCGAGTTAGCCGTCGTTTCGACCAGTGAATTCGATCACAGGCCACGCGCTCCCCCCTTGCCACTCACTACTTTCATCTTCCAACCGTAATATCGATGCCCTACATAACGCCATAGTTCTGGGCGCGTGGGTCGGCTTATCACAGCTTTCCGGGCGCTTGTCACGACGATATCATCGTTCGACCCACCCATCAGTGGCCAGCCGATTGCTGTTCATCCGGATATTCGAGATGCCGGTGAAATTCCTTGACAGGTTTGGCGGAAAAGCTGTGCATGGATTTCCGCTCGTTGCGCGTAGCGGCATGGTTGCCTCTGTGCCGCTGCGCTTTTTCGGAACAAAAAACAGTGAATTTACTGCGACGGAGACACTCTGTAGCGGCGTGCACGAGGAGCGTATCGGGACGAGTAACACTCACGACGCCCATCAAAATGAAAAGAGCCGGCCGTTGGATTGGGGCCCGCTCACAAATCAATTCGTTAAACCGCGGGCTTCCCGAGTAGTTGGGGAACCTGGGAATATTTTTCAGGAGGCGACGTATGAACTGCAGGCGATCAGCATTCGCTGATTTTCGAATACTTCAGACCATGTCGGTATGGTGCTGGGCGATTGCCCTTGGATTGGTATTAGCCAATGGCCGTTCGACACACGCTCAGCAACTGACCGGAACCATGAGCGCAACGGTATATGACTCATCCGGCGCGGTCGTTCCCGGGGCCACCATTACCCTGAAGAACGCGGCGAGCGGCGACGTTCGACGCACGGTTTCCGACGGTGCGGGGTACTTCACATTTACGG
>JBAVUB010000138.1:0-4010 GCA_049696575.1 Acidobacteriaceae bacterium
CCACTGGGCCTGGGGGAGAAAGGCCCAGGGCGTGACTTCGGCGTGCTCCTCCGGCTTGCGGGAGGTGCCATGGGTCATGATGACGAGCGGTTGTTTGCCGGGCAGCTCGGCATACACGAGGAGAGCGTCGAGGCCGGTGGGAGCAGCCTGCGTCCAGGGGATCAACAGTTCGCGCTCGATGTAGTGCGGCGGGGTGACGGTCTGAGCGCCGGCGCTCAGGAAGGCGACGAAGAGAAGCAGGCAAAGCCAGTTTCGCACAGGAGAACTTTACAACGGGTGCGTTCGCGGGAAGGGCGCGTCCCGCGATTCCCATGTCCCCAACACCAGGGACATGGGGCACCCGGCTGAGCTGCGGAAGCAGCGGCGTGTCTGCCGTGACACGGCGTGTACGGCGGGACACGCGGTTGCGAGCGGCTTCGGCCGATTAACTCATTTGTTTTCCGAGCGCGGGCGATTGGTCCGCAGGGTGCACTTTGTCGCGACGCAAGGCGCACGATGCGAGGCGAGAAGATGAGAAGCCCAATGACAACGATGCTTGCACTCAGCTGCCTGGTTCTCTCGGTTGTGTCCGTTCAGGGTCAGACGAAAACGCAGACAAAGGTGGAGGCAGTTCCTGGGGTCGCGGTGCGGACGGCGCCGCGAGATGGGACGCGGGTGATCGTGGTCAGCCTTGAGGATCGGCGTCTGGCGCTGGTGGAAGACGGCACGGTGAAGAAGGTTTACCGGGTTGCGGTGGGCCGGGGCACGTCGCCGAGCCCGACCGGGACGTTCACGATCGTGGCGCGCGTCGAGAACCCGACGTATTACCACGACGGCAAGGTGATTCCTCCGGGGCCCGACAATCCGGTGGGCACGCGCTGGATGGGGCTGAGCCAGAAGGGCTACGGGATTCACGGGACCAATGAGCCGCATTCGATTGGGAGGGCCGCCTCGCACGGGTGCATTCGCATGGGGCAAAAGGATCTCGAGGATCTGTTCGCGCAAGTGAGGGGCGGGGACACGGTGGAGATCATGGGGGAGAGGGACGAGGAGACAGCGGCGATTTTTGGCCAGCCGATGACGCCGGGTACCGCGAGTGCTGCGCAGGTGGCGACGGCGCAAGCGGGGGCGGAGACGACGGTGGAGAGCGCGGCTGATCCTGCGAGCGCTGCGGTCACGGTGACGGCGGTTGTGCCGCTGAGCCAGTAAGCACGAGAGGAAAGGAGGAACGCCATGGAATTGTTTGCGGAAGGGCTGAGCGTGGTGGGGGCAATGCTGCTGAGCGTCTCGTGCGGGCTGCTGGTGGAGGAGTTGCTGTTCGGGGGGCTGGTCCGGCTGTTCTTTAGCAGGCAGCCCCTGTTGAGCCGAGCTACGGAGCGGAAGGAACCAGGAAGGGAAGGGTGAACGGAAATGATTGCACTGAAGGATCTGCTGATCGCCGCGGGAGTGCTGTTTGTGGCTGCCGCATTCGCTTTATCGCTGTATGACCTGTGGAAGGCGTACGAGTATCGCCGGGAGCTGGCTCGGCCGGCCGAAGGCGAAACTCCGATGAGAAAGATGGAGGAGCCTGGGCCGGTGCGCTGGCGGACTTCGATGGCTCTGGCGGTGGCCGCCTGTTTGCCGCTGCTGGTGGCGGACAGCATTGTGGTGATTCCGGCAGGGATGGGCGGCGTGCGGGTGAGCCAGATGCGCGGAACGCTGCCGGGGACACTGTACTCGGGCGCGCATTTTGTGACGCCGCTGGTGGAGAGCGTGCAGATGTTCGATCTGCGGGACAAACTGTTCACGGCCGGAGTGGTCGAGGGGGGACTGGCCGTCCGGGCGGGCGCGCCTTCGGCGCAAGCGCTGGATGTGCAGTCGAAGGAGGGGCTGGATATCGGGCTGGCGATCACGGTGCGGTATCGGCTGGATCCGCATCGGCTCGACTACATCGAGAGCCACTTGCCACAGCCGGTGGATTCGCAGATGGTGCCGGCGGTGGTGGCGAGCGCGTGGCGGGAGCTGACGCCGGGGTACACGGTACGGGACATCTTCAGCGTGAAACGCGAGGAGATTCGCTCGGAGGCGGCGGGGACGATCACGAAGAAGCTGGGGGCGGACGGAATTCTGGTGGAGGAGGTGATGCTGCGGAATATTCAGTTGCCGCCGGAGTACGCGAAGGGGCTCCAGGACCTGCTGCTGAAGGAGCAACAGGACGATCAACTGACAGTGCAGACCGATATGCAACAGAAGCAAGTGCGCATTGCCGAATTGCAGGCGGAGGCGGATGCGGCACAGAAGGTGAAGGAGGCCGAGGGCGACGCGCACGCAAAGGTGGTGGAAGCCAAAGGCGAGGCGGATGCGATGCAGTACACGTTGCCGCTGAAGCAGAAGCAAATTGAGCAGTCGAAGCTGGAAGCGGAAGCGCGGAAGGAGGCGACGATCGAGAATGCCGATGCCGAGGCGCAGGCCAAGGTGATCGACAGCAAGGCGGAAGTCCAGCGGCGCAATATGCTGGCGGACTCGGAGGCGAATCGCATCCGGGTGACCGCGGCGGCGGATGCGGAGCGGATGACGAGCGAGGCGAAGCTGCTGAACCAGTCGCCGCTGCTGATCAACAAGATTATTGCGGAGAGGCTGTCGGACAAGATTCAGATGGTGATGGTGCCGTCGGATGGGAAGTTTTTCTTCGCGAACGATCTGTTTAAAGGAATGGATGCCAACTCTGCCTTGAGGCAACAAATGCAGCAACAGATGGATGATCCTGCGCCCGCTGCAGGACATTAGTACGGCGTTTCGCTGGCCCTCTCGGTTTGTAAAGCACAGGCTCTGGGGAGGGGCGGCTGCTAACCACCTCGGTTGTCACAACTCGGCAGCCGTGGTGGGTTTTTGCTGAGAGGGTGGGGGAGGAAGAGGGATGAAGAGCGCAGGATATAATCCGCCCCAGCGAATGATGGACAAGCGAAGCTTTTGGCCGGTGGTGGTGGCTCTCCTGTTGCTGTTGCCCGCGGCCCATGCGGCGAACTGGGAGCAGCCGGCTGGCGAACTGGCCAAGCAGATAGCGGCGCTGGCGGGACCGGGTTCGGTGAAGCTGACGATGCTGAACGATTCTTCCCTGGCCAGCAGTGAAATTCCTGCGATACGGAAGCTGCTGGAGCGCGATCTGCGCGGGTTCGGAGTGGTTGCAGGAGGCAGCGACAGCGCGACGCTGGTTAGGGTGACGCTCTCGGAAAATTTGCAGGGCGGGTTGTGGGTTGCCGAGGTGGTGGAAGGAACCGAGACGCGGGTGACGATGGTGCCGGTGATGTTGGGCGCTTCGACGGTTGCAACGATCCGAGGGCCGGGCGTGACGCTGCGGCGGACGCTACTGATGACGGAGCCGGATCCGGTGCTCGACGCACAGATGTTCTCGATCGGAGGGGTGCAGCGGCTGGTGGTACTGGAGCCGGAGCGCATCGTGAGCTACGTCCGGAATGCGGCGGTGCTGGCGCCAGCGGGAACGGCGACGGGGAACTGGATCGAGGATCAGCATTTTGCAATCGCGCACACGCGGCCGTTTCCTCGCGACCTGCGCGGGGAACTGGTTGCGGCGCAGGATCATTTGTTCGACGCGTATCTGCCGGGAGTGCTGTGCAGCGGGACAACGACAGGCACGCAGATTATGGTTGCGTGCGCGGACAGCGATGATCCGTGGCCCGTTGGGGGGCTGATCGGTGCGTCGCAGCGCGCGTTCTATAACGCGATGCGCGATTATTTCACCGGCGTGCTGGCGCCTGGATTTGGGATGGAGCTGCCGCCGTTCTATCAGGCGTCGGATATTCCGCGGCCGACAGGAACGGGAATGCTGCTGAACGGCGTCGACGGCAGAGTAATGCTGATGGAGAACAACACGCTGAAGCCGGTGAGTGGCGCGAACGACTGGGGGAGCGACTTTGCGGTGATCCGCTCGGAGTGCGGATCGGGTGTGCAGGTGGTGGTGTCGGGGGCGGGCGCGGCAGCGGCGGGGGACAGCCTGAGCGCGTTTGAGATTGCCGGACGGGAGGCGATTGCGG
>JBAVUB010000139.1:0-4907 GCA_049696575.1 Acidobacteriaceae bacterium
GAAAGGCGCGAACGCCACACCCGAGAGGCCGCCTGCGGGCGGCCTTTTCGCTGGATCCAGGGGCGGGGTTCGGCGGCCTGAAAAATAATTCCTAAGATCACTTGCAATTCACAAGTAAGATTTGCTAGCTTGGCGGACGTGCCCAAAAAGGCCGCAGCGAAGCATCGATCCGGCTGCCCGGTCAACATCTCCCTCGAAGTCTTTGGGGACCGGTGGTCGCTGCTCATCGTGCGGGACCTGATGGTGCGAGGGTTTACGACGTTTCAGGATTTTGTGGAATCGGGAGAGGGCATTGCGACGAATATCCTTGCGGACCGGCTGCGGCGGTTACAGCAATTTGGGATTGTGACGAGCGAGAAGGACGAGAACGATGGGAGACGGGTAATCTACCGGCTGACGGAGAAGGGTATCGATCTGGCGCCGGTGATGCTGGAACTGCTGCTCTGGGGCGCCGAGCACGAGAAGACGGGCGCTCCACCGGCGGTGATCGCGGAGCTGGCAAAGGATCGCAGGGCGGTGGTGGAAGAGACGCGGCGGCGTTGGCGGGAGCGGGATATGCGGCCGCTGCTGCCATGGCTGAGTGGGCCCAGAAAGTGATTCAGAAGCAAAAAATGGTCATGCAGGAGAGCGCGACATGGAGTCGACGATGAGGACAACGATGGAGGGAAGCGGAACGGTGGATCTATCTGCAGGGCGAGTTTGGACCGGGCGGGTGATCACAGGCCTGATCGTGGCCTTCAATCTGCTGGATGCTGTGATGAAGTTTCTGAAGCCGCCGCAGGTGGCGGAGGCTTTCGTGCGGACAGGGTGGCCGCTGGAGTTGTCAGTACCGCTGGGGGTGATTCTGCTGGCCTCGACGGTGCTGTATGTGATTCCGCGGACGGCGGTGCTGGGCGCTGTTTTGCTGACCGGATATTTTGGCGGCGCGGTGGCGACCAACCTGCGGCTGGAGAATCCGCTGTTCAGCCACACGCTGTTTCCGGTGTATTTTGGGTTGCTGGCTTGGGGAGCGTTGTGGCTGCGGGATCCGCGGCTGGGAGAACATCTTCCGTTGCGCAGGAGCTAGTGGGACCAGGAAGAGCGGGCTTGGGAAGAGAAATTCCAAATCGGAAAAGGAGAAGGATATGAAGTTAACCCCGTATTTGAATTTCAACGGAACGTGCGAAGAGGCGTTCAGAACGTATGAACGCGTGTTGGGCGGCAAGATCGTGGCCAGTTTTACCTTCGGGGACAGCCCGATGGCGCAGCGTTATCCACAGATGGCGAAGAAAATCATGCACGCGCGCCTCGACGTTGGCGACCAGATGATCCTCGGCAGCGATGCGCCGCCGGAAATGTTTCAGCGGGCGCAGGGATCGTCAGTGTGCCTCGAGGTCGACGACGTGGACAAGGCGGAGCGGATTTTCCGGGAGCTGTCCGAGGGCGGGGATGTGAAGATGCCGATCCAGGAGACATTCTGGGCGAAGCGGTACGGACACGTCGTGGATCGCTTCGGGACGCCGTGGATGATCAACGTGGCCCAACCGGCGTACGCTGCGGCGTGAGGGGCCCGCAATAGGCGTTCAGCGTTCAGAACGGCGGCGCTGAAGGCTCGGCACGTGGTGGAAGAAAAATCAAACAGGGAGCGATGCATGAGCAGAGTGCGTGTGCTGGTGGGAACCAAAAAGGGCGCGTTCGTTCTGACGGCGGACGGCAAGCGCGAGAACTGGGAGGTCAGCGGACCGTTCTTCGCGGGGTGGGAGGTCTACCACATGAAGGGGTCGCCCTTGAATCCCAACCGGATTTACGTGTCGCAGACGAGCAGCTGGTCGGGGCAGGTCATCCAGCGATCGGAGGACGGTGGCAAGACGTGGAATGCCCCCGGCGGCGGCGTGCAGAAGTCGCCCCAGGGCTGGCCGATGGGCGAGAGCAACCGCTTCGTGTATGACACGTCTGCCGAGACGGGCAAACCGCTCACGACCCATCAGTTTTACGACGGGACGCAACATCCGTGGGAATTCAAGCGGGTCTGGCATCTGGAGCCGTCGCTGACGGATGCGGAGGCGGTGTACGCGGGCGTCGAGGATGCCGCGCTGTTTCAATCCACGGACGGCGCCCACTCGTGGAAAGAGTTGCCGGGGCTGCGCGGGCACGGCACGGGTCCACAGTGGCAGCCGGGCGCGGGCGGAATGTGCCTGCACACGATCGTGCTGGACCCGAAGGATCCGAAGCGGATCTACATTGCCATTTCGGCGGCCGGGGCGTTCCGCACCGACGACGGCGGCGCAACGTGGAAGCCCATTAACAAAGGGCTGCGCTCGCAGTTCATTCCCGATCAGGATGCGGAGGTGGGTCACTGCGTGCACCACATTGCGATGAGTCCGCGCCGGCCTGACGTCCTTTTCATGCAAAAGCACTGGGATGTGATGCGCAGCGACGACGCGGGCGATTCGTGGCGCGAGGTGAGCGGCAACCTGCCCACGGATTTCGGCTTTGCCATCGATGTGCACGCGCACGAACCGGAGACGATTTATGTCGCGCCGATTACCAGCGACTCGCTGCACTATCCGGTGGACGGCAAGCTGCAGGTGTGGCGCAGTAAGACGGGCGGCAATGAGTGGGAGGCGATGACGAACGGCCTCCCGCAGAAGGACTGCTACGTCAACGTGCTGCGGGATGCGATGTCGGTCGACTCGCTGGACGACTGCGGCGTGTACTTCGGCACAACTGGTGGGCAGGTCTACGTGTCACCCGATGGCGGCGACCACTGGAAGCCGATCGTGCGCGATCTGCCGGGAGTGTTGTCGGTCGAGGTGCAAACGCTGTCATGATTCGGGTGGAGTTGCCGTATCATCTGCGAACCCTGGCGCAACTGAACGGCACCGTGACGCTGGAGGTGGATGCGCCGGTGACGCTGCGGCGGGTTCTGGATGCGCTGGAGGCGCGGTATCCGGTGCTGCGGGGGACGATCCGCGACCACGACACGCTGAAACGGCGGCCGTTTCTGCGCTTCTTCGCGTGTGAGGAGGATTGGTCGCACGAGCCCGTGGATACGCCGCTGCCGGAGGCCATAGCAACGGGTAAAGAGCCGTTGCTGGTGATTGGGGCGATTGCCGGCGGGGGACTGGCCGTCCAGGCAACCGCGCTTCACGCCTCACGCACAAGAGCAGTAGTTGGAAATGGAAATTCAGAGTTGCAACGATCAGGCACATGGAGGAAGGGATGACGACGGCGACAGCAACTCCCGCGATTGCGGGCGAGATTGAGATCCTTACGCGGCAAACGCGGGCTATTCACGGCGTCCTTCGCCGCAACGTCGAAGGACTGACGCAGCAAGACAGTCTGACCCAGCCTCAACCCGGAGGGAATTGTATGAACTGGGTTGTTGGGCATCTCATCCGCACTTACGATTCGGTGCTCCCGGCGCTCGGGCAGCAACCGGTGCTGGGCGCGAGCGCGCTCAAGCGGTATGAACGCGGCAGCGCGGAGCTGCATGAGGCGGACGAGGCGCTTCCCCTTGCCGATCTGCTGACGGCCTGGGACGAAGCGGCGAAACGCGTCGAGGCCGGACTTGGCGCGCTGACGGCGAACAGGATGGACGAGCTGGCCCCGTTTTCCCCCAGCAACAATCCGAAGGAGACGGTGCGTTCCCTGCTGACTACGGTGTGTTTCCATCAGGCCTACCACGTGGGTCAAACCGGTTTGCTGCGCCGGATCGCAGGCAAAGAAGGCGCGATCAAATAATTCGACAATCAATGCGGTGAATTCCCATCCAGCGAGGTTCTATGCAGAAGATTCAGCCGTTTTTGTGGTTCGACGACAACGCCGAAGAGGCCGTGGCCTTCTATCTTTCCGTGTTCAAGAATGCCAAAGCTGGCGCAGTGACGCGCTGGGGCGAGGGAGGTCCCGGAAAGGCGGGCTCGGTGTTGACGGCGAGCTTCACCCTCGAAGGGCTGGAGTTTGTCGCGCTCAACGGCGGACCGCTTTTCAAGTTCAATGAGTCAATTTCGTTTGTCGTGAACTGCAAAGACCAGGCCGAGATCGACGAAATGACGGAGAAGCTGTCCGCGGACGGAGGCGAAGTGCGGTGCGGGTGGGTGAAGGACAAGTTCGGGCTCTCATGGCAAGTCGTCCCCGCGAACATGGCCGAATTGATGAAGGGCAAGGATGCGGAGGGTGGCAAGCGCGCCATGCAGGCCATGATGCAGATGAAAAAGATCGACATCGATGCGCTGAAGCGGGCCGGCGGCCTGGCCTGAGGGCTTTCTTCGCGAACCTGGATGCCGGAAAACCTTTGTGTTGCCTGAGCTGGCAAAGCGCGGCTACCATAGGGCAATCTTTCCCCCGAGATACCGGCATTGCACCCAGTGTTTTTATTGGCACGACGGTGTGCGCCGTAACCATGAGCCCCCTGGAAGCCAGCCTGCGATCGACAGGCGAGACGGGCGGCTCCGCCTGGCTCCGGCTGCCCGCGTTGGGTCGAAAGACCAGCCACTTGAAGGAATTCGGTTCGACTGCGAATCATGCGAAAGAGCTGAAGCGGCGCGGCTCCGAGCGAAAAACGCAACAATTAGTTGATCGGCGTGTCCGACCTGACAGCACGAACGGGATGTGAAAGCGGGAATCTTCCGGTGCGCCCGAAACGATGACCGAGGATGAGAAGTTATTGCTATGATGTTTCCCTCCCTGAGAGGGAGCAGCGGAAAACGCCGGTGCCTGGCGAAGAAAGGGAGCGGCTGTGGCGATCTCAAGAAGGCTATTTCTGAACGAGCTGGCGGCAACCGGAGCTCTGGCAGGACTGCTGGCGAAACCGGATACCGCTGCGGCGTTGGCGGCGGCCATCGACGACACGCCGGACGAAGCGAGCACGGGGAATGCCGCGGCGTTCTGGGGCAGCTTTTTGACCGCGGCTCCGCGCGAGCGAGGGC